>JADLHM010000067.1 GCA_020848745.1 Deltaproteobacteria bacterium
TGAAGTTGCGGCGTCCGACGTGCGCGACGCGCACGCGGTACGCCGCTGGGATCGCGAGGCCGACGTCGTCGTCGTCGGCCTCGGCTGCGCGGGGGCGTGCGCCGCGATCGAGTCCGCGGAGGCCGGCGCCGATACGCTCGTTCTCGAGCGCGCGGGCGGCGGCGGCGGAACCTCGGCGCTGGCGGGCGGGCTCATCTATCTCGGCGGCGGCACGCCGGTGCAGGAGGCCTGCGGTTATCACGACACGCCCGAGGCCATGGCCGCGTTCCTGACGGCCGCGTGTGGTCCCGAGACCGATCGGGCGAAGGTCGCGGTCTACTGCGAGGAAAGCGTCGCCCACTTCCACTGGCTCGAGGCGCACGGCGTGCCATTCAAGCGGAGCTTCTACCCCGAACCGTCGATGGAGCCGCCGACCGACGACTGCCTGGTGTTCTCCGGGGGCGAGGATGCGCATCCGTTCGATCGCCTCACGCCCCCGGTGCCGCGCGCCCACAAGCCGCAGCACCCGAACGCCGCCGGCGGCTTCCTCATGCAGCGGCTCGTCGCCGCGGCCGAGCGCAGCGGCGCCGCGATCGTCGCCGACGCGCGCGTCGACACGCTCGTCGTCGAGCGCGACGGCCGTGTCGCCGGCGTCGTCGCGCGCCATGACGGCCGCGAGCAAGTGGTGCGCGCCCGCCGCGCCGTGGTGCTCGCCGCGGGCGGCTTCATCCAGAACGACGCCATGCTGCGCCGCCACAGCCCGCTTCTCACGAAGTGCTCCTTCCGGCTCGGGGTCGAGGGCGACGACGGCCGCGCGATCCGCATGGCGATGGGCGCGGGTGCCGACGTGGCGCGCATGCACGCCGGCGAGGTCGCGGTGCCGATCACGCCGCCGCGCCGCCTGGTTCGCGGCATCCTCGTCACCTCCGCGGGCCAGCGCTTCATCAACGAGGACGCCTACTACGGACGCATCGGCCAAGAGGGCCTCTTCCGGCAGGACGGCCGCATGTTCCTGATCGTCGACACGGCGATCTACGAGCGGAACTCGGCCGGCTTCGAGGCGACCTTCGTCGAGGAGACGGTCGCCGATCTCGAGCGCGTCGGCGGCTTTCCCGAGGGCAGCCTGCAGCGCACCGTCGAGCTCTACAATCGCCACGCGGCGATCGGCGTGGACCCGCTCTTCCACAAGCACGCCCGCTTCCTGCAACCGCTCACCGCGGCGCCGTTCGCGGCGATCGACTGCAGCACCGACAAGGTCGTCTGGGCCACCTTCACCCTCGGCGGCCTGCGCACCCGCCCCGACGGCGCCGTGCTGCGGCCGGACGAGCAGGCGCTTCCCGGGCTGTTCGCCGCGGGCCGCACGACGAACGGCATCGCCGCGGAGGGCTACGTGAGCGGTATTTCCATCGGCGACGGCACCTTTTTCGGCCGCCGTGCGGGGCGCAACGCGGCGCGGGCTCGGTAGCGATCGCCACCGCCGGCGCCGAGACGGGGCCGGTCGAGGGTGCGCGGGCCGAGAGCAGGCCCGCGCACCCTTACGCGGTCTAGTAGACGATCACGGACCGCGCGACCTCACCCTTCTCCATCGCGTCGAACGCGCCGTTCACGTCCTCGAGCTTGATCTTCTTCGACACGAGCTCGTCGATCTTGAGGCGCTTCTGCATGTACAGGTCGATGAGGAGCGGCATGTCGCGGCGGACGTTGGCCGAGCCGTAGAGACATCCGAGGAGCGACTTCTCCTCGAGGGAGAGCATCATGCCCGGGATCTCGATGGTCTGACCCATGGGCACGACGCCGACGCACACGACCGCGCCGCCGCGCTTCACCGAGAGGTAGGCCTGCTGGATCAGGGCCGAGGTTCCCACGACCTCGAAGGCGTAGTCGACGCCGTGGCCGCCGGTGAGCTCCTTGATCGCGCTCGGCGCGTCGGCGTTGTCCTTCGCGTTCACGACGTCGGTCGCGCCGAACTGCTGCGCCATCTTGAGCTTGGACGGCGCCAGGTCGACGGCGATGATGCGCGCCGCGCCGCAGAGCGCGGCGCCCTGGATCACGTTCAGACCGACGCCACCGCAGCCGAACACCGCGACCGTCTGGCCCGGACGCACCTTGGCGGTGTTGATCGCCGCGCCGACGCCCGTCATGACGCCGCAGCCGACGAGGCACGCCACCTCGAGGGGCACGTCGTCGCGGACCTTGATGGCCGAGGTGGCGCGCACGATCGTGTGATCCGCGAACGATCCCACACCCGCCATGCGCGAGACGTCCGTGCCGCCCATCTCGAACACGGCCTCCTGCCCCAGCATCGCGGACTGGATCGCCTGCTCGCAGAGGTGGGTGCGCTCGTTCGCGCAGTAGTTGCACTTGCCGCAGTTCGCGACCCAGGCAAGCACGACATGATCGCCCGGCTTGAGGTCGGTCACGCCGGCGCCGACCTCCTCGACGATTCCCGCCCCTTCGTGGCCGAGCACGACGGGCGGCGGAACGGGGAGCTTCGCCTGCAGCACCGAGAGGTCGGAGTGGCAGACGCCGCTCGCCACCATCTTGACGGCGATCTCCCCCTCGCGGAGCGGCTTCAGCTTGAGCGACTCGACCTTGAGCGGCTCCATGAAATTGTGCATGACGGCGCCTTTGACCATGTGACGACTCCTTCCGAATGAGTTTGGGCCGGCGCCGGCGCGCCGTGCGAATGGAGCGCATTTCCTACACGATGCGCTGCGGTTTACAAAGACACCTCCCATCCTCTACGAGACGCGCTTCCGTGATGCCCCCGCACCAGATCGTGAGCTTCACCGGCCATGGCGGTCTCAGGCTCGCCGGCGACGCGTGGGGTGATCCGACCGCGGCTCCGGTGGTGCTGCTGCCGGGCGGTGGCCAGACGCGCCACTCGTGGCGGGGCACCGGCCGCGCGATCGCCCGCGCCGGCTGGTACGCGGTGTCCCTCGACGCGCGCGGTCACGGCGACAGCGCGTGGGCGGAGGACGGCGACTACACGATCGACGCCTTTGCCGCGGACCTGCGCGCGGTCGCGGCGGCGCTCGGCCGAGCGCCGGTCGTCGTCGGCGCGTCGCTCGGCGGCATCACGGCGCTGATCGCCGAGGGCGAAGCAACGGGCACGGCGGCCGCAATGGTGCTCGTGGACGTCGCGGCGAGGATCGAGGTCGCGGGCGCGGAGCGCGTACGCGCGTTCATGTCCGCGTTCCCGGACGGCTTCGCGAGCCTCGAGGAGGCGGCGGACGTGGTCGCGGCGTACCTCCCGCACCGGCCCCGCCCGCGCCAGCTCGCCGGCCTCACGAAGAGCCTCCGCCAAGGTCCCGACGGCCGCTGGCGCTGGCACTGGGATCCGCGCTTCCTCGGCGGCGCGCGACCGCCGTCGGACGTCGCCAATCCGCCGCGGCTCGCGGCGGCCGCCGCGGCCCTCACGGTGCCGACCCTTCTCGTCCGCGGCCAGCAGAGCGACGTGCTTTCCGAGGCAGGCGCGGCCGACTTCCTGCGGCTCGTGCCACACGCGCGCTACGTCGACGTGACGGATGCCGGCCACATGGTGGCCGGCGACCGCAACGACCGCTTCACCGACGCCGTCGTGGGCTTTCTCGCCGGACTGACGAACGGCAACCCGTGAAGGAGATCCGCCCATGAGTCCTCGACCCCCGCGGCCCTTCGCCGCGCCGCCGCTCCATGGACGCGGGGACGCATGCGCCGGCTGATCGGAATCGCCCTCCTGCTGGTCCTGCTGGCGGTCGCCGCGCAGGTCGTGCGCGTACTCTGGATCGGCGGGGTCTTCCGCCGCATCCACCCCCACGTCGCGGGCACGTGTCATCTCGTGCCCGGGCCCGTTGGCCCCGAGGACATCACCATCCACCCGCGGACCGGCATCGCGTATCTGTCGGCGAGCGACCGCCGCGGCATCTTGTCCGGGCGGCCGGCGCCGGGCGCCATCTGGGCCTACGATCTCACCGCCTCCGACGCGGCGCCCGTGAACCTCACCCCGCGCGCCGACGCCCGCTTCCAGCCGCACGGCATCAGCCTCTGGACCGGCTCCGACGGACGCGACGCGCTCTTCGTCGTGAACCACCCGGTCGACGACGACCCGCCGGCGCGGCACGCGATCGAGATCTTCGACGTCACCGATGGCGGCCTCCTGCACCGCGCCACGCTCACCGACCCGCTGCTCGTCATGCCGAACGACCTCGTCGCGGTCGGTCTCGACCGCTTCTACGTAACCAATACGCACGCGCACCGGCCGGGGACGATGCAGACGATCGAAACGTACCTGCAGCTCGCCGGCGCAGAGGTCGTCTTCTACGGGCCCGGCGGCTTCCGCTCCGCGATACCGGACCTCGTCTTCCCGAACGGCATCAACGTGAGCCCGGACGGGAAGCTGCTCTACGTCGCCTCGACCACCGGCCGAAGCGTCCGGGTCTACGACCGCGACCCGGGCAGCGAGGCGCTGGCGTACCGCCGCGCCATCCCGCTCGGCAGCGGGGTCGACAACATCGAGATCGCCGCCGACGGAACCCTCTGGGTGGCGGCGCACCCGAAGCCGCTGCGCGTCGGAGCGCATCGCGACGACCCGCAGACCCTGTCACCCTCGCAGGTGCTCCGTGTGACGCCCCGGGGCGACGTCGCCGAGGTCTATCTCGACGACGGCAGTACGATCTCGGGCGCGAGCGTCGCCGCCGTGCGCGGGAACCGCATGCTGATCGGCCAGATCTTCGACGAGGGTTTCCTCGACTGCGCACTCGCCGGCGGCACGGCGCCCTGAACAAAGTGCAACACGTTTCATTTTCCGGGGGTCGATGCTAGAGAGGCGCCCGGATCGCCGCTCGTGCCCCGTTTCCCCACGACACCCCCTACCGCCAGACCCGCCGATGGCCGATAAGCGCCGGACGCTGCCCGAGGTCGTCGCCGAGCTCCGCGACGGCATGACGATCGGGATCGGTGGCTGGGGCGCGCGCCGGAAGCCGATGGCGCTGGTGCGCGAGATCGTGCGCTCGCCGCTGCGCGATCTCACGATCGTGTCGTACGGCGGGCCCGACGTCGGCCTCCTCTGCGCCGCCGGTAAGGTGCGCCGGCTCGTCTTCGGCTTCGTCTCCCTGGATCTCATTCCCCTCGACCCCCATTTCCGGGCGGCGCGCCAGGCCGGCGGCCTGCAGGTGATGGAGCTCGACGAAGGCATGATCCAGTGGGGCCTGCGCGCCGCGATGCTGCGCCTCCCCTTCCTGCCGACGCGCGCGGGCCTGGCGACCGACGTGGAGCGCCTGCATCCGGAGCTCCGGACCGTCGTGTCGCCGTACGGCGATGGCGAGCGCCTGCTCGCGATGCCCGCCCTCGCGCTCGACGCCGCGCTCGTCCACGCCGACCACGCCGACGCGCGCGGCAACGCGCAGATCCTCGGCCCCGACCCGTACTTCGACGACCTCTTCTGCGGAGCCGCCCGCAAGCGTTACGTGACGTGCGAGCGCGTGGTCCCGACCGGGAGCTTCGCGGAGCACGGCTGCCTGCACACGCTCGTGCTCGACCGCGGCATGGTGGACGCCGTGGTCGAGGCGCCGCTCGGAGCGCATCCGACGTCGTGCACGCCGGCCTACGGCATCGACCTCGAGCACCTCAAGGTCTACGCCGCGGCGGCGACCCCCGAAGGATGGGCCGACTACCGCACGCGCTTCGTCGACGTCGGCGCGGCCGCGTATCTCGCCGCCGTCGGCGGCGCCGAGCGGGTCCGCGCGATCCCGCCGCCGATCTTCTGACCATGACGACCTCCGGCTACACGCTCGCCGAGCTCTGCATCACCGCCGCCGCCGAGGCGTGGCGCGGCGACGGCGAGGTCCTCGCCTCGGGTCTGGGGCTCGTGCCACGCCTCGCGGCCGGCCTGGCGCGGCTCACCTTCGGCCCCGACCTCATGATGACCGACGCCGAGTGCCTGCTCGTCGCCGAGCCGGTGCCGGTCGGCAAGCGGCCGGCCGGGTATCGCATGCCCGTCGAAGGCTGGCTGCCGTTCCGCAAGGTGTTCGATCTGCTCTGGAGCGGGCGCCGTCACGCCATGACGATGCCGACCCAGATCGACCGCTTCGGCACGATCAACATCAGCTACATCGGCGGCACGTTCGAGAAGCCCAAGGTGCAGCTCCTCGGCGTGCGCGGCATCCCGGGCAACACGATCAACCACCCGTGCAGCTTCTTCATCCCCGACCACTCGACCCGCGCGTTCGTCGAGCGCGTCGACATGGCGTCCGGTGCGGGCTACGACCCCGCGCGCTGGCAACCGGGCGTACGGCGCGACCTCCACGAGCTCCGCCTCGTCGTCACCAACCTGGCCGTGCTCGACTTCGGCGGCCCCGGCCACGCCATGCGCCTGCGTTCCGTCCATCCCGGCGTGAGCATCGAGCAGGTCGAAGCCGCGACGAGCTTCCCGCTCGCGCGCGCCGCCGACGTCGGGGAGACGCCGGCGCCGACCGAGGAGCAGCTGCGTCTCATCCGTACGGTCCTCGACCCGCACGACACGCGGGCGACCGTCTTCAAGAAATAGGAGCCCGCCGTGCCGATCCGTACCTCCGTCGCTGGCCGCATCGCTGAGGTCTTGCTCGACCATCCGCCCGTGAATGCCCTCGATAGCGCCGGCTGGGCGGAGCTCGCGCGGACGATTACCGAGATCGGCGGACGCGACGACGTGAGCGTCGTCCTCCTCGTGGCCGAAGGGCGCGGCTTCTGCGCCGGCGTCGACATCAAAGAGCTCGCGCGCGACGCGAAGCTCATCACCAAGGTCAACAAGGGCTGCTACGATGCCTTCGCCGCCATCCACGACTGCCCCGTTCCCGTCGTCGCCGCAGCCCATGGCTTCGTGCTCGGCGGCGGCATCGGCCTCGTCGGCTCGTGCGACGTGATCCTGGCCTCGGACGACGCGACATTCGGCCTCCCGGAGATCGATCGCGGCGCGCTCGGCGCGGCGTCGCACCTGCTGCGCATGTTCCCGATCCAGAAGGTGCGCAAGATGCTCTACACCGGCGAGCCGATCACCGCCGCCGAGGCGTACCGGCTCGGCGCCCTCGAGGCCGTCGTGCCGCGCCCCGACCTGCGGGCGACCGCCCGGGCGCTCGCCGCCAAGATCGCCGCCAAGAGCCCGAAGGCGCTCCGTCTCGCCAAGGAGTCGCTGAACGGCATCGAGCTCCTCGACCTCAAGAAGAGCTATCGCTTCGAGCAGGGGTTCACGCTCGAGCTCTACACCTCACCCGACTCCCAGGAGGCGCGCGACGCCTTCGTCCAGAAGCGCGGCGCGACGTTCACCGACCAAGGGAAGTAGCGCACCGGATGGACCTGACCTTCACGCCCGAGCAGGATGCCTTCCGTGCCGAGGCGCGCGCCTGGCTCGCCGCGCACGTGCCGGAGAGGCCCCTCCCCTCGATGGACACCGCCGAGGGATTCCGGCTGCACCGGGAGTGGGAGCGCGTGCTCCACGACGGCGGCTACGCGATGGTTTCGTGGCCGGTCGCGTACGGCGGACGCGGCTGCAATCTGATCGAGTGGCTCATCTTCGAGGAGGAGTACTGGAGCGCGGGCGCCCCCGGGCGCGTCAATCAGAACGGCATCTTCCTCCTCGGACCGACGCTCATGGAGTTCGGCACGCCCGAGCAGAGAGCCCGCTACCTGCCGAAGATGGCGCGAAGCGAAGAGGTCTGGGCGCAGGGATGGTCGGAGCCGAACGCCGGCAGCGACATGGCCGCGATCCGCACGAGCGCGCGCCTCGACGGCGACCAGTACGTGCTGAACGGCCAGAAGACCTGGTGCTCGCGCGCGGCGTTCGCGGACTGGATCTTCTGCCTCGTCCGCACCGATCCGAAATCGGAGCGCCACAGGGGCTTGAGCTTCATCCTGGTGCCGCTCGACACGCCCGGCGTACGTGTCCGGCCGATCCCGCAGCTCGACGGCGAGACCGGCTTTGCCGAGGTGTTCTTCGACGAGGCCCGCGTCCCGCGCGCCAATCGTCTCGGCGAGGAGCACCAAGGCTGGAAGATCGCGATGGCGACGGCGGGTTTCGAGCGCGGCCTCATGTTGCGGAGCCCGGCGCGCTTCCAGGCGACGGCTCGCCGCCTGCGCCGTCTCTGGGAGGCCCGCGGCGCGGACGCCGATCCGGCGCTCCGCGACCTGGTGGTGCGCGCGTGGATGGACGCGGAAGCCTATTCGCTTTCGACCTACGCGACGGCGTCCCGCCTCATCGCCGGCGGCTCGATCGGCGCCGAGGCGAGCCTCAACAAGATCTTCTGGTCCGAGATGGACGTCCGCATGCACGAGACCGCCCTCGCGCTGCTCGGCGCCGACGCGGGCTTCTTGCCGCCCGTGGCGCCGCCGGAGGCGGCGGGCTGGCTCGACGGCTTCTTGTTCTCGCTCGCCGGACCCATCTACGCCGGCACGAACGAGATCCAACGCAACGTGATCGCCGAGCGCGTCCTCGGCTTGCCGCGGGACTGAGGCGCCGATGCACTTCGCCTTCGACGACGAGCACCTCCGGTTCCGGGACAGCGTCCGCGGCGTGCTGGATCGGCTGTGCACGCCGGCGGCCGTACGCCGGGTCTGGGAGGACCCGCACGCGCACGACGCGGGCCGCTGGCGCGCCCTCGCGGAGCTCGGCCTCCTCGGCCTGCTCGTGCCGGAGCGCGCGGGCGGACTCGGGCTCGACGAAGTGGCGCTCGTGCTGGCGCTCGAGGAGACCGGCCGCGCGGCGCTGCCCGAGGCCGTCGTCGACACGGCGCTCGTGGCCGTGCCGCTGCTCGCGGGGCTCGAAGACCGAGCCTTCGCCGATCCCTGGCTCGGCCGTATCGCGGCGGGCGAGGTCGTGGTGGGCGTCGGCTGCCCGCCGAACCCGTGGGTCGCGCACGCCGACGTGGCGGAGCTCCTGCTGCTCGTCGACCGGGACGAGATCCACGCGCTTCCCCGCGCGGAGGTCCGGAGCGAGCCCCTGCCCCATCTCGACGGGGCGCAACGGCTGTTCCGCGTCACGTCGGCGCCGTCGGCGCGCACGCGGGTCGCGGCCGGCGCCCACGGCCGCCGCCTCCACGCGGCGGCGGTCGACCGCGGCGCCCTCGGCACCGCGGTCCAGCTGCTCGGCGTCGCCGCACGGCTCATCGACGAAGCCGTCCGCTACGCGCGGCAGCGCGAGCAGTTCGGCCGTGCGATCGGCGGCTTCCAGGCCATCAAGCACATGCTCGCGAACGCGCAGGTGCGCCTCGAGTTCGCGCGACCGGTCGTGTACCGGGCGGCCTTCGGGGTCGCCCGCGACCTTTCCACCCGCGGCCGCGACGTATCGCACGCCAAGCTGGTCACGGCCGACGCCGCGACCTTCGCGGCGCGCACCGCGCTCCAGGTCCACGGCGCGATCGGCTACACCTGGGAGGTGGACCTCCACGTCTGGATGAAGCGTGCCTGGGCCCTCGAAACGGCGTGGGGTACGAGCAGTTGGCACCGCGGCCGCGTCGCCTCGGCCGTACTGGACTCGCAGGAGGACGCATCGTGAAAACCAAGGTGTCGGCGCGTGAGGGCTGGTTCGACGCGAATCCGGAACGACCCCGTTTGATCGGCAGCCGTTGCCGCTCGTGCCGAAGCTATTTCTTTCCGCAGGAGGCGTTCGCCTGTCGGAACCCCTCCTGCGGCAGCAGCGAGCTCGAGGACGTGCCGCTCTCCGCGACCGGGACCCTCTGGTCGTACACCGACAACCACTATCAGCCGCCGGCGCCCTATGTCTCGCCCGATCCGTTCGTGCCGTACGCGATTGCGGCGGTGGAGCTCGCCGACGAGCAGATGGTCGTCCTCGGGCAGGTCGCGAACGGCGTCGCGACCGCGGACCTGAAGGTCGGCATGCGCATGGACCTCGTCGCGGAGACGCTCTACGCGGACGACGCCACGGAGTACCTCGTCTGGAAATGGACCCCGGCCGCGTCCTCGGAGCGGGCCGATCGGAGTCGGCCGTGAGCGAACGCAAGGTCGCGGTGCTCGGGGTCGGCATGCACCCCTGGGGCAAATGGGGCAAGAACTTCGTCGAGTACGGCGTCGCCGCGGCGCGGGCCGCGCTCGCCGACGCCGGCCTCCAGTGGAAGGACGTGCAGTTCGTCGCCGGCGGCGAGACGATCCGCAACGGGTATCCCGGCTTCATCGCGGGCGCCTCGATCGCCCAGGCCCTCGGGTGGTCGGGCGCGCAGGTGACGAGCTGCTACGGGGCATGCGCCGCCGGCTCGCAGGCCGTGAGCGTCGCGCGCGCCCACATCCTCGCGGGCAATTGCGACGTCGCGCTCGTCGTCGGCGCCGACACGACGCCGAAGGGCTTCTTCGCTCCCCAGGCCGGCGAGCGCGGCACCGATCCCGACTGGCTGCGCTTCCGGCTCCTCGGCGCGACGAACCCGGTCTACTTCGCGCTCTACGCCCGCCGCCGCATGGCGCTCTACGGCGCGACCGACCGCGACTTCGCCAAGGTCAAGGTGAAGAACGCAAGGCACGGGCTCGAGAATCCCTACGCCCGCTACCGGAAGCTCGTCACCGAGGAGGAAGTGCTCGCGTCGCCGATGGTCTCCGATCCGCTCCGCCTCCTCGAGATCTGCGCCACGAGCGACGGCGGCGCGGCCATCGTGCTCACGAGCATGGAGTACGCCCGCAAGCACGCGACCAATCCCGTGACGATCTCGGCGGTCTCGACGGTCACGCCGCGCTATCCGAGCACGGTGATCGAAATGCCGAACTTCGCGACCGACTCCGCGGCGACCGTGCCTCCGCCGCCGGTCGCCTTCCGCGACTCGATCGCCGCCGCCGCCTACGAGCAGGCCGCCATCGGTCCCGAGGACGTGAACGTCGCCGAGGTCTACGACCTCTCCTCGGCTCTCGAGCTCGACTGGTACGAGAACATCGGGCTCTGTCCTCCCGGAGCCGCCGAGAAGCTCCTGAACGACGGCGTGACCACGATCGGAGGCCGCGTACCCGTCAATCCGAGCGGCGGCCTCTCGTGCTTCGGGGAAGCGATCCCGGCCCAGGCGATCGCGCAGGTCTGCGAGCTCACCTGGCAGTTGCGCGGACAGGCCACGGGCCGCCAGGTCGAGGGCGCGAAGGTCGGCGTGAGCGTCAACCAGGGGCTCTTCGGGCACGGCTCCTCGGTGGTCGTGCAACGCTAGTCCCCTCGCCTATCTCGCGCCGGCGCCGCCGTGCGCGCGTCCGCGCGCTGAGGCGTTCCCTCACTCCACGCCCGAGCCTCACCGACACGGACCGCGCCGTACGCCTGGCGTCCCGGACCGTTCTCCGTTACACCTGCACGGTTTTCGACTGATCCCGACGGGAGGCTTCCCATGGCAGAGGCGTACATCATCGACGCAGTCCGAACCCCGGTCGGCCGCCGCCGCGGCGGCCTCGCGGCCGTCCATCCGGCCGACCTCGGCGGGCACGTGCTGCGCGCGCTCGTCGAGCGGACGGGCGTCGACCCGGAGGCGGTCGAGGACGTGATCTTCGGCTGTGTCGATACGATCGGACCGCAGGCCGGCGATGTCGCCCGGACGTGCTGGCTCGCGGCGGGGCTGCCCGACGGCGTACCCGGGACCACCATCGACCGGCAGTGCGGATCGGCGCAGCAAGCGGTGCACTTCGCCGCCCAGGGCGTCATGAGCGGCACGGCCGACCTGCTGATCGCCGGCGGCGTCCAGAACATGAGCATGATCCCGATCTCCTCGGCGATGCTCGCCGGTGAGGCGTACGGGTTCGCCGATCCCTTCTCGACCTCCGAGGGATGGCAGAAGCGCTACGGCACGCAGGAGGTGTCCCAGTTTCGCTCGGCGGAGATGATCGCCGAGAAGTGGGACTGCACGCGCGAGGACATGGAGCGCTTCGCCCTCGAGAGCCATCGGCGGGCGCTCCGCGCGATCGACGAAGGGCGCTTCGCCCGCGAGATCGTACCGCTCGCCGGCGTGAGCGCCGACGAGGGCCCGCGCCGCGACACCTCGCTCGAGAAGATGGCGACGCTGAAACCGCTGCGCGAAGGCGGACGTCTCACCGCCGCCGTATCGAGCCAGATCTCCGACGCGGCCGCCGCGATCTTGATCGCGTCCCCGCGCGCGGTGAAGGAGCACGGGCTCACGCCGCGCGCGCGCATCCACCACATGAGCATCCGCGGCGCCGACCCGGTGTGGATGCTCACCGCCCCCATCCCGGCCACGGCCTGGGCCTTCGAGAAGGCCGGCATGACGAAGGACGACATCGACCTGGTCGAGATCAACGAGGCCTTCGCCTCGGTCGTCCTCGCCTGGCAGAAGGAGACCGGCTTCGATCCGGCGAAGGTGAACGTGAACGGCGGCGCCATCGCGCTCGGCCATCCGCTCGGCGCGACCGGCGCGCGCCTCATGACGACGCTCCTTTGCGAGCTCGAGCGCACCGGCGGGCGGTACGGCCTGCAAACCATGTGCGAGGGCGGCGGCCAGGCGAACGTCACCATCATCGAGAGGCTCTGACCATGGCCGGGATCTGCGACGGACGGGTCGTCCTCGTCACCGGCGCCGGGCGCGGCATCGGCCGGGCCCATGCCCTCGCCTTCGCGGCCGAGGGCGCGCGGGTGGTCGTGAACGACATCGGCACCGCGCTCGACGGGCGCGGCGAGGCCACGACCGGCCCGGCGGCGGAGGTGGTCGAGGCCATTCGCGCCGCGGGCGGCCATGCGGTCGCCAACGGCGACGACGTGGCGGACTGGACGGGCGCCGGGCGTCTGGTGCAGACCGCCATCGATGCGTTCGGGCGGCTCGACGTGGTCGTCAACAATGCCGGCTTCGTCCGTGACCGCATGTTCGTGAGCACCTCGGAGGAGGAGTGGGACGCGGTCGTGCGCGTCCACCTGAAGGGCCACTTCTGCGTCGCGCGCCACGCGACCGCGCACTGGCGGGACCGCGCCAAGACGGGCGACAAGCTCGACGCCCGCATCGTCAACACGAGCTCCGGCGCCGGCCTGCAGGGGTCGATCGGCCAGTCGGCCTACTCGGCCGCGAAGGCGGCCATCGCGGCGCTGACGCTGGTCCAGGCGGCGGAGCTCCGCCGCTACGGGATCACCGCCAACGCGATCGCGCCCGCGGCGCGGACGCGGATGACCGAGACGGTCTTCGCGGAGATGATGGCGAAGCCGGCCGAGGGATTCGACGCGATGGCCCCCGAGAACGTCGCGCCGCTGGTGGTGTGGCTCGGCAGCGCCGAGTCGCGCGACGTGACGGGCCAGATCTTCGAGATCGCCGGCGGCAAGCTGAACGTCGCCGACGGCTGGCACACCGGGATCGGCGTCGACCAAGGCGCGCGCTTCGCGCCGAGCGAGCTCGGCCCGATCGTGCGCGACCTCCTCGCCAAGGCGACCCCCGCCCAGAAGGTCTACGGTTCCTGAGCCCGCCGCGCCGCCCGCACCCAGGCCGATGAACTTCGCCCTCGACGAGCAGCAGCGTCAGCTCCGCGACACGGCACGCGCCTTCCTCGCCGCGCACGCCGGCCCGGCGGAGGTACGCGCCGCGATGACGACGGAGCGCGGCTTCGATCCCGGGCTCTGGCGGCGCATCGCCGGCGAGATGGGGTGGCCGGCGGTCGTCGTCCCCGAGGAGCACGGAGGGCTCGGCCTCGGACAGGTCGAGCTGATGGTCCTCATGGAGGCGATGGGCGCGGCGCTGCTCTGCGCCCCCTTCTTTTCGACCGTCTGCCTCGGCGCGAACGCGCTCGTCGTCGGCGCGACTCCCGAGCAACGCGCGCGCTGGCTTCCCGGCATCGCCGCGGGCACAACGACTGCGGCCCTCGCCCACACGGAGCCGGACGGCCGGTGGGACGCGGACGGCGTCCGCGCGCTCGCGCGCGTCGACGGCGGAGACGTCGTGCTCTCCGGCACGAAATCCTACGTGGTCGACGGACACACGGCGGACCTTCTGTTGATCGCGGCGCGCGCGCCCGGAACCACCGGCGCGGAGGGCGTCGCGCTGTACCTCGTGCCGGCGACCACGCCCGGGCTCGGACGCCGCGCCCTCGCCACGCTCGACCAGACGCGACGGCTCGCAGAGATCGTGCTCGACGACGTGCGCGTGCCGAAGGACGCCGTGCTCGGCGGCGAGCCGCAGGGGTGGGAGGCGCTCGCGGCGACCCTGCGGCTCGCGACCGTCGCGCTCGCGGCCGAGCAGGTGGGCGGCGCCGAGCGCTGCCTCGACCTCGCCGTGGCCTATGCCGGCGAGCGCGTCCAGTTTGGGCGCCCGATCGGCTCGTTCCAGGCGATCAAGCACAAGTGCGCCGACATGCTGATGCGCGTCGAAGCCGCCCGCTCGGCGACGTACTATGCCGCCTGCACGGCCGAGGAGCGCGGCCCCGAGCTCGCCGTCGCCGCTTCCCTCGCCAAGGCTTACGCCTCGGACACCTACTTCCAATGCGCCGCCGACTGCATGCAGGTCCATGGCGGCGTCGGGTTCACCTGGGAGTACGACGTGCACCTCTATTTCAAGCGCGCCAGATCGAGCGAGTCGCTGCTCGGCGATGGACGCCATCACCGCGAGCTCGTCGCCCGCTACCTGGCCCTCTGAAGGCGGCGGCCACCGGCCTCGGGCGCGCCGCCCGGAGCTCCTGCCGTTCACCGCAGTGGGCCCGGAAATTCCGTAGCCGTCGCGCCGCGGTTCGTGGTAGGCACGGCGGAGATCTACGCCCCGAGGAGGCCGTTTCCGATGTCGCTCCCCCGTCGCATCCCGCTCGTCGTCGCGTTCCTGCTCGCCTTCGCCATGCTCGCCGCCGCCGGCCCCTCCAGGGCGTCGGCCGCATGCGCCGGCGATTGCGGCGCCGACCTCGCTACCGTCCCCAAAACCGTCGAGAAGTTCGTGAAGGCACGCTGGAAGGCGGTGCTTGCCTGCGGGAAGAAGGCGAAGCCGACATGTCCGGCGACGTGTCCCCGCCCGGACGGCACGGCGGACCCGTATTTGCTCTCTGCGAGCTGCGCGGCGCTCGTCGCCTGCAACCTCGACGCGCTCGCGGAGAACGCGTACGACGCCACCTGGGACGACGCCAACGCCTGCGCCAGCGCCGCGGCGACGCCCTGCGGCAACGTACGCGCCGCGACCGCCGGAAAGCTCGTGTCCACCAAGCTCACCCGGCGGCGCGCCAACAAGATGAACGCCTTCCCGAAGGACGTGGCGAAGTGCGCCGCCAAGATCGCCAAGGTCCCCAGCTGCGATCCGGGCATCTGCGATGACGCGCCCGACTGGATCGACGCCATCTTCCCGCTCGCGATCTCGCCGACGGGCCATCAGGCCCTGCCCTTCACGGTCGCGGCACCCGGCGAGGGCGTCGCGACCCTCACGATCGCGACGATCGGCACCGACTGGGGCACCAAGGACAGCGAGTCGGTGGTCGTGAGCTACGATCTGGACGGAACGCCGCTCGGTCAGCTCGTGCTCTACGGCGGCGCCGCACCGACGGAGTATCGCGTGCTCCTCGGCGCGCTCGCCGCCGGCGACCACGTGATCGGGATCCACCCGGAGAAGGCGCTGAGCCCGAACCCGAAAGCGCCGGTGTCGGTGACGGCCGCGGCGGCGGTCGAAGCGATCCCGAGCGGCGACCCGCGCTACGATTTCACCCGCTACGCCCCGATCCTCCTCGGCATCGACGACGACGAGAACCGCTTTCCGCAGCATCCCGGCTACGCGCGCAGCGACGTACCCCTCATCGCGTACGCAAAGCCGATCCCGCAGGTCGGCTACACGACGTACCGCTACGTACTGATCTGGTCGAACGAGGATTTCGGCACGGGCGTCTATCCCGACGTGCTGATGGCCCGCTACGGCCGTACGACGGACATCGAGGGCATCGTCGAGGTCGACGTCGACGGCAGCGGCGCGCTGCTACAGACCCGCTACCGGCCCGACGAGAGCGGCGTGCTGCCCGTGTTCGCCGGAAGCTATCGCGGCACCCATCCGATCGTCCGCGTCGCCACGGGCAATGGTCTCGTCGAGGACGACGGCGTCTCCACACTCGCCTTCGGCATCGCCCCATACGAGTTCGACGATGCCGGGGTGCCGCGCGAGCTCGGCATGGACCTCGATCCGATCTCCTACGCCATCATGGCGAAGGAGATGGTCCGCGAGGGCAAGACCGAGCCGAACCCGAACGCCTCGTCGAAGATGCTGAGCGACGCCCGCAACTACCTCTTCGTGGACTACGACATCGACGTGAGCGTAAGCGGCCAGGTGTTGCGCGGCATCGCGACGATCGCCGGCACCACCTACTATTCCGACCACAACCAACCGATCGCCGGCTTGAGCCCGCGGGTGCCCGAGGGCATCGGTCGTCTGGCGATCGAGGTTCCGACCGGGACGCAGATCGGCGACATCGAATCGTACGGTCTGCGGGGCGTCGGTACGATGTCGGGAACGCTGGCGAGCGCCCGCGCCTTCCTCCTCGATGTCGGCTACCTCCCCGGACCGGATCACACCTACGTCGGCCCGCAGTTCCAGAGCGGCACCAACCCGTCGTGGGTCGTCACGCCCTGAACGCGTTCGCCACGACCGAGCCCGATCGCCGCATACGCTCGCGCGCAGCCATGCGCGCGAGACGCATCACGGCGACGGTTCCGTGAAATCCGCCCGGATCCCCCACCAGTCGCGGCGGCGCCGCGGCGCGAGGAGCCCAACGAGATGTACATCGCCTACACCGAGGACCAGGAGAAGCTGCGCCGCGACCTGCGGGACTACTACGCGGAGCTGCTGACGCCGCGGATCCGTGAGGAGCTGCACCAGGGGCGCGGCGTCGGTCCCACCATGCGCGCCGTCGTGAAACGCATGGGCGCCGACGGCTGGCTCGGCATCGGCTGGCCGAAGGAGTACGGCGGCCAGGGCCGCTCGCAGGTCGAGCAGTTCATCTTCTTCGACGAGTCGATGCGCGCGGGCGCTCCCGTCCCGATGCTCACCATCAACACCGTCGGCCCGACGATCATGCGTCACGGGACCGAGGACCAGAAGCGTTTCTTCCTGCCCCGCATCCTGAAGGGGGAGATCCACTTCTGCATCGGCTACACCGAGCCGCATGCCGGCACCGACCTGGCTTCGCTCAAGACGCGCGCCGTCCGCGACGGCGACGAGTACGTGCTCAACGGCCAGAAGATCTTCACGAGTCTGGCAAGCGACGCCGACTACATGTGGCTCGCCGTCCGTACGAATCCCGACGCTCCGAAGCACGAAGGCATCTCGATGCTCGCGATCGACGTGAAGACACCTGGCATCCGCATCGACCCCATGCACCTGCTCTCCGAGCACGACATCAACACCGTCTTCTTCGACGACGTGCGCGTGCCGGCGACGAGCCTCGTCGGCAAGGAGAACGCCGGCTGGCGCTTGATCACGAGCCAACTGAACCACGAGCGGGTGACGCTCTGCTCGGCGGGACTCTTGGCGCAGGCCTACGAGGAAGTCGTCGCGTGGGCGCGCGACACGCGGCGCCCCGAGGGCGGGCGCGTGATCGATCACGAGTGGGTCCAGATCGGGCTCGCGCGCGTCGCCGCCGGGCTCGAGTTCCTCCGCCTCATCAACTGGAAGGTCGCGTGGACGGGAACGCAGGGCCGCCTCGACGTCGCCGACGCCTCGACCATCAAGGTCTTCGGCACGGAGTTCTACCTCGAAGCGTTCCGCGTCCTCATGGAGATCGTCGGGCCGCGCGCGTACCTTTGCCGCGGCTCGCGCGATGCCGTCGGCGTGGCGCGCCTCGAGATGCTCTATCGGAGCCTCCTCATCCTGACGTTCGGCGGCGGCACGAACGAGGTCCAGCGCGACCTGATCGGCATGTTCGGCCTCGGCCTGCCCCGCATGCCCCGCTTCTGAAAGGATCGTTCATGGACTTCTCGTTCAGCGACGAGCAGCAGCAGATCGCGGAGCTCGCCAAGCGCGTCTTCACCGACCATGCGTCCCACGAGCGCGTCCGTCAGATCGAGCGCGCCGGCGGGCCGCGCTTCGACCGGGACCTCTGGACGGAGGTCGCCAAGGCCGGCCTGCTCGGCATCGCGGTGCCGCAGGTGCACGGTGGCGCGGGCCTCGGCTTCCTCGAGGTCGCGCTCATCCTCGAACAGATGGCGCGCGCCGCCGCACCCATCCCGCTCCTCGAAACGATCGTGACGGGCGCCCTGCCCCTCGCCGAGTACGGCACGCCCGCCCAGCAGAGCGCATGGCTGCCGAAAGTCGTCGAGGGCGCGGCGATCCTCACCGCTGCGCTCACGGAGGACCAAGCGGACCTGGGGCGGCCGACGACGACCGCGCGCAAGGACGGAGCGAGCTGGCGTATTTCGGGCGTCAAGACCTGCGTGCCGGCGGGCGACCTCGCCGACCTCGTCCTCGTACCCGCCACCCTCGACGGCAAGGTCGTCGTGTTCCTCGTCGAGGCCGCCATGCCCGGGCTCCGCACCTGGCCCCTCCTCACGACGAGCGGACAGCCGGAGGCCCGCATCGAGCTCGACGACGTCCGGGTCGGCAGCGACGCCGTGCTCGGCACGACGGCCACGGGCGGCGAGACGCTCGCGTGGATCGAGGAGCGCGCGACGACGGCGCTCGCCTGCGTCGCCCTCGGCGTGTGCGAGCAGGCGCTCGCCCTCACCAGTGACTACGCGAAGAACCGCAAGCAGTTCGAGCAACCCATCGCGATGTTCCAGGCGGTCGGACAACGACTCGCGGACGCCTACGTGGACGTGGAGGCGATCCGCCTCACGACGTGGCAAGCGGCGTGGCGGATCTCCGCCGGTCTCCCCGCCGCGTCCCAGGTCGCGATCGCGAAGTACTGGGCGGGAGCCGGCGGCCAACGCGTGGTCCACACCGCGCAGCACCTCCACGGCGGCATGGGCGTCGACCGGGACTACCCGCTGCATCGCTATTTCCTCTACGCCAAGCAGCTCGAGCTCCAGCTCGGCGGCGCGACGACGCAACTCCGGAAGCTCGGACGCCTGATCGCCGCGGAGGCCGACGCCCAGGCCGCGCGGTGAATGGCACACGCAGGTATCGGTTGACATCGGGTCGATCGGCCTTACCTCGGGACGCATGTCGACTTTGCGCCTGATCGCCCTCGACGACACCGTCGTCTTTCCAGGCATGACCGTCACCTTGCCGATCGACGTCGGCGAGGAGTCCCGCGTGTTTCTGGTGCCCCGTCACGGCACCGACTACGCCCGCGTCGGCACGGTCGCGGACGTCGTGGAGAAGATCCGGCTGCCCGGCCGCGGCTACGCGGCGCTGCTCACCGGCCGCCACCGCGGCATCGCGGGCGCCGCCCAGCCCGATGCGACCGGCGGCCTGCGGGTCGCCGTGCAGCAGGCGAGCGACGTCACGCCGCCGCCTTCGCGCACGATCGACCTCGAGCGCGAGTATCGCGCCGTCGTCCACGAGATCCTCGAGCTGCGCGAGGCCGACGAGCGCGTGAGCCAGTTCGTGCGCTCGATCACGGAGCCGGGCACGCTCGCCGACACCGCGGGCTATTCGCCCGACCTCGCGTTCGCTCAGAAGGTCGAGATCCTCGAGACCCTCGACGTCGTCGAGCGTCTCGAGCTCTCGCTGCGCCTGCAGCGCGAGCGGCTGGCCGAGCTGCAGGTGCGCAAGCGTATCCGCGAGGACGTCGAATCCGGCGCCCAGAAGCAACAGCGCGACCACCTGCTCCGCCGGCAGATGGACTCCATCCGGAAGGAACTCGGCGAGGACGACTCCGCCGTCGTCGACGACTACCGCGAGAAGATCGCCACCGCCGGTATGCCCGACGCCGTGCGCGAGCAGGCCGAACGCGAGCTCGCCCGCCTCGACAAGATGCCCGAGGGTCACGGCGAGTCGTCGATGATCCGGACCTACCTCGACTGGCTGCTCGCGGTGCCCTGGGCCAAGCGCTCCGAGGAGCGCCTCGATCCCGTCCACGCCCGGGAAGTCCTCGACGCCGATCACGCGGGTCTCGACGACGTGAAGAAGCGCATCACGGAGTACCTCGCGGTGCGGAAGCTTCGCGCCGAGCGCGGCGTTCCCGAGGATCGTCGGTCGGGCGTGATCCTGACCCTCATCGGCCCTCCCGGCACGGGCAAGACCTCGATCGGCGAGTCGATCGCCAAGGCGACGGGACGGAAGTTCGTCCGCATGTCGCTCGGCGGCGTACGCGACGAGGCGGAGATCCGCGGTCACCGCCGCACCTACATCGGGGCGATGCCGGGTCGGCTCGTCCGCGCCCTCCGCGACGCCGGAACCATGAACCCGGTCATCCTGCTCGACGAGGTCGACAAGATCGGGGCCGACTGGCGGGGTGATCCCGCGGCAGCGCTTCTCGAGGTGCTCGATCCGGCGCAGAATCACTCCTTCCGCGACCATTACCTCGACGTGGAGCTCGACCTGTCGCACGTCTTGTTCTTGGCGACCGCCAACGTCGCCGACACCATCCCCGGTCCGCTGCTCGACCGCATGGAGGTCATCCGTTTCGACGGCTACACCGTCGAGGAGAAGGTGGCGATCGCGCGCGACTATCTCTGGCCGCGCCAGGTCGAGCGGAACGGCCTTCGCCCCGAAGAGGCGGCGATCGACGACGCCCATCTCCGCCTGGTGATCAACGACTACACCCGCGAAGCGGGCGTGCGGCAGCTCGAGCGCGAGCTCGGCACCCTGCTCCGCAAGGTCGCCACCGAGATCGCCTCGGCGACGGTGATACCGCCGGTCGCGGTCGACGAGACTCGCGTGCGCGACGCCCTCGGGCGTGCGAAGTTCTTCCAGGAGGCGGCGAGCCGCACGGCGGTTCCAGGCGTGGCGACCGGCCTCGCGGTCACCGGCGTCGGCGGCGATGTGCTCTTCGTCGAGGCCGCGTCGATGCAGGGGTCCGAGGGCCTGACGCTCACCGGCCAGCTCGGCGACGTGATGAAGGAGTCGGCCCGGATCGCGCTCACCTGGGTGCGGAGCCATGCCGACGAGCTCCGTATCGATCCGCAGGCCTTTCGCCGGCGTGAATTCCACGTGCACGTTCCCGCGGGCGCCATGCCGAAGGACGGCCCGAGCGCGGGCATCACGCTCGTGACCGCCATCGCGTCGCTCATGACCGGGAGACCGGTGAAGCACACCGTCGGCATGACGGGCGAAATCACGCTCCAGGGTCGCGTGCTGCCAATCGGCGGCCTCAAGCAGAAGGTGCTGGCGGCACACGCGGCGGGGCTCACTGACGTGATCCTGCCGGAGCGCAACCGCGGCGACCTCGACGAGGTGCCGGCGGATGTGCGGGCGCAGATGACTTTTCATCCGGTGGCGACGATCGGCGAGGTGCTGAAACTCGCCCTCGAGCCTCCGGTCGCCGCAGCCGTTGCGGCGTAGCTTTCGAGCGGGCGTTCCCCCACTCGATTCGGTGACAGGTCGGGTGGGGGTCGCTCCTCGGCTCCGAGCCGCTCCCACCCGGCGCTGAGGGCCCGCCGCTGGCTCCATGCTTCGGGGTCAAGCGAGCTGTCCGTCGCCTCACAGCAACCCCCACCCGCCCCACGGAACGCCTGAAGGGCCCCGATCGGGGCCGGCGCGCGTCAGTACAGCCGCCCGACGAGGTGCGTGAGCGCGTCGAGCAGGAAGAGCAGCAGCATTCCGGCCGCCAACGCCTCGACGGCGACGCGCCGCAGCGGCCAGTCGTCGCGCGCGCGCTCGTCGAGCCGGTAGATCATCGGGAAGCTCACCACGAAGTACGTCGCGTAGAAGAGCGACCCCCAGCGCAGCATGCGCGGCAGGTCACGATAGGTGAACTGCTCCGCGATCGCTCCATCCGTCATCGCGAAGGTCTCGGCCCATGCGAACCCGTAGGCTGCCACCCCCACCGCGATCGGCCAGAGCCACGGAGCGCTCGAGCCGAGATCGGACGTTCGGATACGCCGCAACACGATGACCCCGAGCGTGTGGTACGTCACGAAGTAGAAGTGCGCCGACGGGTACATGATGAACGGCACCGTCTGCGCGCCCGAGCCGAGGAGCGCCGAATCCAGGCGCCACGAAAGCTGCGGGTACGTGTAGACCATGCCCAGCACGTCGAAGAAGTACTCGCTGCCGAAGTAGCTGCCGACGCCGGCGTAGATCCCGATCCATACGTTGAACTTGCACCAGTACGCACGCCACCACGGTCGACCGAGGGCGCGCTCGTCGTGGAGGAGCGCCGGCACGACCACGAGCGGCGCCCAGATCGCGACCATCGCGAGGTTCAGGCCGAGGTCTCCCCAACGCCGGCCGGCACCGGTCACCATGAGGGCGCCCATCGGCGCAATCCAGAACGGCGTGTACGCGAGGAAAAACTTCTCGCCCCACGCCTTGCTCGGGTTCGGAGAGAACCACCGCGGGCCGCCCGCGGCGGCGGCGACCGACGGCTCCAGCGCGAGCGCGGCGCCGCGCACCCTCAGGCTCCGTGCTTCACGTGACCGGGCATCACCTCACCCCCCATCACGCGCTCGATCCGTCTCTGCATGCCCGCGCCGAGCTTCCCGGCCTGGATCAGCTCCATGAAGCACGCCATCGCGTTTCCGAAGTCGAAGAAGTCGCGCTGCCAGCACCACCGGTAGTCGCCGGCGTAGCGGAACCAGGAGCCGCCGACGCCCTTGATCTCGTAGCGCGAGCCGTCGTCGCGCGTGGCCGGCGCGACCTGTCGCCAGAACGCGACGACCTCGCCGCGCTGCTCGTCGATGAGAACGGCATCGTAGGGATACTCCCAACCTTCGAGGCCTTCCATCTCGCTCCCCATGACCCAGTCGCGGATCTGTGTCCGGCCGCGCGCGACGAAGTCCTCGTTGGGGCCGAGGTTCCACGTGTACTCGGCCTCCTCCGTGTAGTGGTCCGCGAGCCCGCGCCAGTCGCCGGCGGCCTCCGCGTCCTCGTTGGCCTTGAGCCAGCGGCGCATCATCTCTTCCATCTCGCTGCGGGGAAACGCGGGCATATGGATCTCCTCTCGATCAGGCGTCTTCGACGGTGATGGCGCGCGTGGGGCAGTGCTTGGCGGCGGCGGCCACGCGGACGCGGCCCTCCGCCGGAACCTCCGCCTGCAGCAGGTCGACCGCCGTGCGCCGAGCGTTCAAGCGGAACACCTCCGGGGCCTCCGACACGCAGACGGCGTGGCCCTGACAGAGGCCGAGATCGACGCGCACGCGCGCCGCTCCGGCGGTGCGGGTGGCCGTCGTCGCCGCGGGGCGCGCGTCCGGGCCGGGGACGACGTCGGCGCGCCGTCGGTACCGGACGCGGCAGGGCTGCCGCACCTGGACGACCATCTTCGTGTAGTCCGGACCGTAGGCATCGGGCGGGTCGACGAGTTCGAAGGTGAAGCGGTGCAAGAGGCTCATGGTGATGGCCTTCAGCTGCATGATCGCGAACGCGGACCCCGAGCAGCGGTGGTGTCCGCCTCCGAACGGGATCCACGCGAACGGGGCCTCGTCCTCCTCCCGCCCCGGATCGTAGCGACCCGGGTCGAAGCGCTCGGGATCGCGGAAGAGCTCGGGGATCCGATGCGACACCGCCGGCGAGATCGCGACGAGCTTTCCGGCGGGAATCGTCACCCCTTCGACCGTGAAGTCCTCGACCACACCCCGCATCAGGATCACCAGCGGCGGATGGAGCCGCAACACCTCCTTCAAGACGGACTCGAGAACCGGCACTTCGCGAAAGGCTTGGTACGTGAGCGCCCCATCGCGCGCGTAGAGGGCGTCGACCTCTTCGACGACCCTGGCCGCCCACTCGGGATGGCGCGCCAGCTCGATGATGGTCCACGCTTCGGTTCCCGAGCTGGTGTGGTGTCCGGCGAACATCGCCGCCGTGAGGATTCCGGTGATCTCGTTCGGCGTGAGAGGCGTCCCGTCCGAGTAGCGCGACTCCATCAGCACCTGGAGCGCGTCCTGCGCCTCGACCTTCGCGGCGCGCCGCTGATCGATGATGGCGCTGATCATCTCGAGCAGGCGAGCCCGCGCGCGGTCGCGCCGCCGAAACACGGGTAGCGGCAGATACGGATTCACGTACGCGATCGCGTTCACGCCCTTCTCGAGATCGCCGTACACGCGGGCGAACTCTTCGTTCAAGTTACGGCGGAACTCCGATCCGAGCAGACAGTGGCTCGACGTGTACGTCGTCAGCTCGGCCGTGAACTCGAGGAGGTCGATGTCCCCTCGCTCGCTCCAGCCGGCCACCATGCGCTCGACCTCCTCGGTGAAGATACCGGCATAGGTGCGCATGTTCCGGTCGCGAAGCGCCGGCATGAGGATGCGGAGCTGCTCGTTCAGGCGCTCCGGCGGCGCGTCGAAGACGACCCCTTCTCCGAAGACGGGGGTCATCATCCGGTAGGCGATCTTCTGGCTGAGCTGCTCGTCCGGCGCGCGACAGAACGCTTCCTGTGCCGCCGGACCCGAGAGCAGGACCACGCGCTTGTTCAGCATCCGGAACTCGCCGACCGGTCCGCACGCCGCACGCACCTGCTGCATCATCGCGACCGGATCACGCGCGAACTTCGCCATGTGTCCCAGGAGCGGAAACGCTCCCGGGAAGCGCGGCAGGGCGCCGCGCGCTCCGACCGACGTTCGCGTTTCGGCAGCGATCTCGGACATCACGACCCCCTCAGCGCGCCGGCAGCCCGATCACCTTGGTCTCGAGGTACTCCTCGAAGCCCGCGATCCCGTTCTCGCGCCCGACGCCGCTCTGCCGGTATCCCCCGAACGGCGTATCGACGGCGAACCACATGGCGCCGTTGATCGAAAACGTTCCGGTGCGGATCCGGCGCGCCACGGCGAGCGCCCGTTCCTCGCTCGCGCTCGTCACCGCACCCGAGAGGCCGTAGATCGAATCGTTGGCGATGCGCACGGCATCGTCGTCGTCCTCGAAGGGAATCACGGCCAGCACCGGACCGAACACCTCCTCCTGCGCGAGCGTCGAGGCGGGGGCGACGTCGACGAAGAGCGTCGGCTCCACGTAGTAGCCCCTCGGCAGATGCTTCGGCACTCCGCCTCCGACGGCGAGGGTCGCACCCTCCTGCTTCGCCTTCGCGATGTACCCGAGCACGCGCTCGCGTTGACGTTCGCTGACGAGCGGCCCCATCAGGTGCGCGGGATTTCCGGGGTCGCCGTACTTGAACGTGCGGAAGGCCTCCGTGACGATCGCGACCCCCTCGACGTAGCGCGACCTCGGCAGCAACAAGCGCGTCGTGATCGCGCATCCCTGCCCCGCGTGCGTGCAGACGGTGCCGATCTGCGCGAGGGCGCTCGGCAGGTCGGCGTCGTCCAACATGATCGTCGCCGACTTGCCTCCGAGCTCGAGAAACACCTTCTTGACGGTCGCACTCGCGCTCGCCATGACGCGCCGGCCAGTCGCGGTCGAGCCCGTGAAGGTCACCAGATCGACCCGCGGATCGCTCGCAAGCATCTCGCCGAGGAGGTGATCGGTCGAGGCGACGACGTTCACGACGCCCGGCGGAATGTCGGTGCGCTCGGCGACGAGGCGGCCGAGCATCGTGGCCGACCACGGCGTGTCGGGCGCCGGCTTCAGCACGACCGTGCAGCCGGCGGCGAGCGCCGGACCGAGCTTGCAGAGGTTCAGATAGAGCGGGAAGTTCCACGGCGTGATCGCCCCGACCACCCCGGCCGCCTCCCGCCGCAGGATGCGTCGGCTCACCATGCCCATGAACGACATGTCGGCCATCGGCCGCTCGAACTCGTAGCTGCCCGCGAGATCGACGTAGAACGGCATCCAGTCGATCGCCTGGTCGCACTGCACGGTGTAGGCGAGCATGAGCGGCGCCCCAGCTTCCGCGACGACCACCTCGCGGAGCTCCTCTTTGGCGCCGAGCAGCGCCTGGTGCAGCTGTTCGAGGCACCGTTTGCGGCGCGCGTGGTTCGTCGACCAGTCGGTCTGGTCGAAGGCTCGGCGCGCCGCGCCGATCGCGCGATCCATGTCCGCGCGGGTGCCGTCGGCCGTGACGCCGATCACCGCCTCGGTCGCGGGATCGACGTTCGGGAACGTCGCGCCATTCGACGCCTCCACGAGCCGTCCGTCGATGAAGTTGCGGGTCTCGGGATTCACGATCCGTCTCCTTCGCGCGCGACTCAGGGGCGCATGAACTGACCACCGTCCACGTTGAGGACATGGCCGGTGATCCACGCCGCCTCGGATGACAACAGGAACAAGCAGGCGCCGACGATGTCCTCCGGCGTGCCCACCCGCGCGAGCGGCATCTGGGCCAGCATCTGCTTGAGGTACTGCTGCGGGACGATGCTGCGGGTCGCCTCGGTGTCGGTCGGCCCGGGGGCGATCGCGTTCACCCGGATGCCCCAGACCCCCAGCTCGCGCGCGACCGACTGCGTGATGCCGTTCAGGGCGAGCTTCGCGATCCCGTAGAAGCCGATTCCCATCCAGGCCGCCGTCGAGCTCTGGTTGACGATCGCGGCGCCCGGCCGCTTCCCCATGGCCTCGTAGCAAGCGCGGATGCAGAGCAACGCCCCGTGCATGTTCACGTCCATGAACCGCTTGTAGTAGTCCCAGTCGACCGCGATCAGCGGCGCGACCTGCATTCCGTGGTAGATGGCCGCGTTGTTGACGAGGTAGTCGATGCCGCCGTACGCGGCGATGGTCGCGTCGGCCATCGCCTTCGTCGACTCCGGCGACGCCACGTCGACGCGCACGAAGCGCGCATCCCCTCCGCCCGACCGGATCTCTTCGGCGACGCGGGCGCCCTGCGCCTCGTTCACATCGCCGACCACGACCAGGGCGCCCTCGCGCGCGAGCGCCTTCGCGTAGGCCTCGCCGATGCCCTGCCCCGCACCCGTGACGATCGCCACCTTCTCCCGGAATCGCATCCGTTCTCCTGTCTCAGGCGCCGCCGCCGCGCTCCGGATTCACCTGGATCACGTCGATGTGCACGCCGGGCGGCGCCGTGACGGCGGCGACGACCGCGAGCGCGACCTGGTCCCCGTCCATCATGTCCATGTGGCGCATGAAGCCCCACTGTTTCCACGAGTCGAGCACCCGCACGAGGATGTCCGGCTCCCAGCCGAAGCCGAACTCGCTGCGCGTCGCGCCCGGCCGCACGATCGTGCTGCGCACCCCGGTTCCCTCGAGATCGCGCCGCAGCACCTGCGCCATTCCCTCGACGCCCGCCTTCGACGCGGTGTAGCCGAGCTGAAACGGACGCGGCTCGACGACGTTCATCGACGAGATGAAGACGAGGTCGCCGCGCCGGCGCTCGAGCATCGACGGCAGCGCGCGGCGCGCCACGAACATCGGTCCGAACAGGTTCGTGCGGATCTCGTGCTCGAGTTCGGCGATCGGCACCTCGTGGAGGAGGCCCGGCCGCCCGATACCCGCGTTGCTCACCACCACGTCGATCGGTCCGAGCGCCGCTTCGGCGGCGCCGAAGAACGCGTCGATGCTGAGGACGTCGGTGACGTCGAGCGCCTGCGAGAACGCCCGGCCGCCCGCCGCCTCGACGCCACCTGCTACCTCCCGCAGGAGCGGCGTCCGCCGCGCTCCGAGCGCGACCGACCAGCCGAGGGCCCCGAGCGCCCGCGCGATCGCGGCGCCGATCCCCGCAGAGGCGCCGGTCACCACCGCCGTCCGCGTCACGCTCATCCGCACCCTCCCCTTCCCGGCGTGAACGTCACCGGCAAGGAGGCGAAGCCCCGTACGTTGACCGAGTGCACGCGCACCATCCCCACCGGCTCGATCGCGAAGTCCGGGAAGCGCCGCTGCACCTCCTCGAGCGCCACGCGGCCCTCCAGACGCGCCAGCGATGCCCCGAGGCAGAAATGCGTGCCGTGGCCGAACGACAGCATCGCGCTCGTGTCGCGCGTCAGGTCGTAGCGGTCCGCATGCGGGAAGACGCGCTCGTCGCGATTCGCCGACCCGACCAGCAGCACGAGACGGTCGCCGTCGCGCAGGCGACGTCCGTGCAGCTCCACGTCGCCGGTCACGGTACGCGCGAGCGCTTGCGTCGAGCCGTCGTAGCGCAACGTCTCCTCGACCCAACGTGGGATCATGCCGGGATCCCCGGCGACCAGGCGCCGCTGATCCGGGTTCCGCGCGAGCCAGTACACGGCGTTCCCCAGGAGCTTCGTCGTCGTCTCGTTTCCGGCGATGATCATCAGGAAGAGGAAGGCCAGGATCTCCATGTCCTCGAGCCGGTCGCCATCGATCTCGGCCGTGAGCAGCGCCGCGGTGAGATCGTCCCGCGGGCGGGCGCGATGGTCGGCGACCAGCTGGGTGAAGTACGCCAGCAGGTGCATCGCCGCCTGCATGCCCGCGGGAGGCACGTCGGTCATGCCCTCCTCGCGGTGCACGACGGTATCGGCCCACTGGCGCAGCTGATCGCGATCCGGCTCCGGAACGCCGAGCATCTCGCTGATGACGTCCATCGGGAACTTGCCGGCGAAGTCCTTGATGAAGTCGCACTGCCCGCGCTCGATGAAGGCGTCGATGTGACGGTTCGCCAGCGCCCGGATGCGCGGCTCCAGCTCCGCGACGCGACGCGGCGTGAAGCCGCGCGACACCAGCGCCCGCATGCGCGTATGGCGGGGCGGATCCATCGCCAGGAACGACATCATCGCGTGCGCCCGCGGGTGCGAGGACGCGCGGTCGAGCGACACGCCGTTGCGATTGGAGAAGCGGGCCGGGTCACGGAAGGCCGCGAGCACGTCGGCGTGCCGCGACAAGGCCCAGAACTCGAGGCGGTCGTTCCGGTAGGCCGGCGCCTCGGTCCGCAGCGCGGCGTACGTCGGATACGGATCCTCGTGCATCTCGTAGGCGTAGGGATCGTACTCGACCATCGGTGCCGACGCGCTTACCACCATTTACATATTGCGCACAAGGCAAATTGAAACTAAGGTCCGCCCCCATGTCCACGCGTGCCGGCTTCGTCGGTCTCGGCTCGATCGGCCGTCCGATGGCGCGCCGCCTCTGCGGCGCCGGGCTCGCGACGACCGTCTACGACCTCGTGCCGGGGGCCGTCGCGGAGCTCGTGGCGGCGGGCGCGTCCGCCGCCGCGTCGGCGCGCGCGGTCGCCGCCGCGTCGGACGTCGTCGGCGTATGCGTCCGCGACGACGCCGACGTCCGGGCGGTCGTGCTCGGCGACGATGGTCTGCTCGCCGGCGCGGCTCCGGGGTCCATCATCGCCATCCACAGCACGATCCTCCCGCGCACCATCCGCGAGCTCGGCGGCGCGGCGCGCGCGCGCGGCGTCGGGCTGGTGGACGCCTGCGTCACGGGCGGTCCGACCGGCGCCGAGCAGGGCCGGCTAACCTACATGGTGGGCGGCGACGCCGCGGACGTCGAGCGCTGCCGACCGGTCTTCACGACCGCCGCGCGTTCCATCGTGACCACCGGAGAGCTCGGCACCGGAGCGGCCACCAAGCTCTGCAACAACCTGATGACGTACCTCGGCTTCCTCGCGGCGTTCGAGGCGACGACGCTCGCGCGCGCCGCCGGCCTCGCGACGAGCGCCTTCGAGGAGGTCACCCGCAGCAACGGCAACCTGACCGAGCAGATGCAAGCGTTCCTCATGCTGCACCGGCTTTCCGCCGAGCAGCGCCGCGAGCCGGACTTCCAGCGGATGCTACGCGGTTACACCACGCTCGCCGAAAAGGACCTCGCCGTGACGCTCGCTTTCGCGCGCGAGCACGGCGTCGCGCTGCCGGGCACGGGCCTGTGCCAGCAGGTGATGGCGCGCGTCTACGGCCTCGAGGACCCCAAGCGCCGCTGAGCGCGGCACGGAGGTAGCCATGTCCGATCCGGATCGCCGTACAGCCGGCCTCGCGAGGTTCGACGAGGTGATGCGCTTCACCCCGCCCGACATGCCGGGCGACGTCTTCCTCGACGCGACGATCGAGCATCTCTTCGGCGCCGTGTGGTCCCGACCGGGGCTCGGCGTCCGCGAGCGCCGCCTCGTCACGCTCACCATCCTCATGGGCCTGGGGAACGAGATGACACTCCGGCTCCACTTCGGCGCGGCGATGAAGAGCGGTGACCTCAGCGACGCCGAGATCGACGAGCTGATCCTGCACGTCGCGCACTACGGCGGCTGGCCGCAGGCTGCGATCGCCTCGCAGGTGGTACGCCAGCTGCGCGCAGAGCGCATCTGACCGCCATGCGCGCCGTTCGCGCGCGGCGGGGCGGAGCCTCGGCGCCGCGCGTCCGACGGTCGCACGCCGAGCGCAGCGCCACGACGCGCGCCCGCATCATCGCGGCCGTCGTCGACGTGATCGCGCGCGACGGATTCCAGGGCTTGACCGCGCAGCAGGTCGCCGCCCGCTCCGGCATGACGTGGGGCGCCGTACAGCACCACTTCGGCGGCAAGGATTCGCTGCTCCTGGCGGTGCTGGAGGATTCCTTCGCGCGCTTCGCGGAGCGCGCCGAGCGCGCGCCGCTCGCAGGGCGAGGCCTCGCCGCCCGGGCCGCGCTCTTCGTCGATCTCGCCTGGGATCACTTCCGGAGCCGCCAGTATCGGGCGACCTTCGAGATCCTGCTGAACCACCTGGGTCGCGACAAGCATCGGAGCGCCGGCAACTGGCGGGTCGAGATGTCGCGGGGGTGGGATCGCGTCTGGTCGCGCATCTTCGCCGACGCGAAGCTGCCGCGGAAACGGAGCCTCGTGCTCCAGCACTTCACGCTTTCGGCCCTCTCAGGGCTCGCGGCGACCCTCATGCTGCAAGGCGCGGACGCCGAGCTGCTGCGCGGCGAACTCGACGTCCTGAAGGCGACGCTGCGGCGTGAGCTGGCCGCGGGCTAGCGAATCGTCACCGCCGCGTTCGAGATCACCAGCGCGTCGCGCTCCTTCGCTTTGCACTCGAGGAGGATCGTGTCGCCCTCCTTCCAGTACGACGTGACGTAGGTCTCGCCCGGAAACGCGACCCCGGCAAAGCGTGCCTGGTAACGCGCGACCTTGGCCACGTCGCCGTCCAGCACGTGGTCGACGATCGCCTTCAGCGTGATCCCATACGAGCAGAGCCCATGGATGATCGGACGGTCGAAGCCGCCCATCGCCGCGAAATCCGGGTCCGCGTGCAGCGGATTCTTGTCGCCGTTCAGGCGATACAACAGTGCTTGCTGTGGAAAGCTCGGCGATTCGATCACGCCATCCGGGGGGCGCTGTGGCGCGACGTTGCCGGTCTTGGGTCCGGGAGGGCCGCCGAACCCGCCCTCGCCGCGGAGGAAGAGAGCCATGCGATTCGTGAAGAGCGGCGTGCCGCTCGCGTCCTTGGCATGAACCTCGAGGATCGCGACCGCGGCTTTGCCCTTGTCGTAGACGTCGGCGACCTTCATCTGGCCGGTGACGCCCTCGGCGGACGGCGGCAACGGGTTGTGGATCTCGACGTCCTGCTCGCCGTGCAGCAGCATGAACGGATTGAACTCGAGGCCGGGCATGTTGAGGATGTCGCCCATCGGACGGAACTTCACGACCACCGCGAACGACGGCAACACCTTCAAGCTCTTCTCGTAGGTGTACGCGAGCTCGTTGGCATCGGTCGGCGGAACGCCGGCGCCGATACCCAGGTGGTAGAGGATCACGTCGTCGTTTCCCCACGACGCTTTACCGGTGGGAAACGTAGCGGCCATGGCCTTCGCGCGGTCGATCGGCATAGGTCGGGCTGAGTAGTACGATTCGCCGGCGGCGCACAAGAGCGGACCGTGCTTTGCACTGCCGAAGGTCCTTTGCTAGCTCCGCCGGATGACCACGCGGTCCGCCCTCCACACGCGTATCTGCGATCTTCTCGGCGTCCGCTACCCGATCGTGCAAACGGGCATGGGGTGGGTCTCGGGCGCAGAGCTGACGGCGGCGACGAGCGCCGCGGGCGGGTTCGGCATCCTCGCCGCCGCCACGATGACGGAGGACGAGCTTGACGCGGCGATCCGCGCCGTCCGCGACCGTACCGACGCGCCCTTCGGCGTCAACATGCGCGCCGACCAACAGGGGGTGGAGCGGACCGCCGATCTCGTGATCCGCCACCGGGTCACGCTCGCGAGCTTCGCCGGACCCCCGAAGCGCGACCTCATCGCGCGATTGCGGGACGGCGGCGTGCTCACGATGCCGACGATCGGCGCGCCGCGCCATGCGGCGAAGATGGCCGAATGGGGCGTCGACGCGGTGATCGCGCAGGGCCACGAGGGCGGCGGCCACACCGGGCCGATTCCGACGTCACTGCTGCTGCCCGCCGCGTGCCGCGCGACGGACATTCCCGTGCTCGGCGCCGGCGGCTTCAATAGCGGCCGCGGCCTGGTCGCGGCCCTGGCCTACGGCGCGGCGGGGATCGCCATGGGTACGCGCTTCCTCCTCACCAAGGAAAGCACCGTGCCCGACCACATCAAGGCGCAATACCTGCGCGCGAGCCTCACCGACACCGTCGTCACGCACGCCATCGACGGCGCCCCGCAGCGCGTCATTCGCACGCCGGTGATCGACCGGCTGGAGCGCGTCAATCCGCTCCTGCGGCTGCCGCGAGCGCTCGCGAACGCGCTCGGACTTCGCCACCTGACCAAGACCTCCCTCCTCGATTTCGCCAAGGAGGGGCTCGCCATGCGGAAGAGCCGCGAGCTCACCTGGTCGCAGCTGGCGATGGCGGCGAACGCGCCGATGCTGACCCGCGCCAGCATGGTCGACGGCAAGCTCGAGGTCGGCATCCTGCCGACGGGACAGGTCGTGGGCGTGATCGACGAGCTGCCGGGCGTCGCCGACGTCCTCGCGGAGATCATGCGCGAGGCCGACGAAACCCTGGCGCGCCTCGCCGGCGAGGACGTCGTCGCCGCTCCGCGACGGGAGCGCGCCTGACCGTGGACGCGCGTTTCTCTCCGGCCGACGAGGCGTTCCGCGACGAGGTCCGCGCCTGGCTCGACGAGAACCTCGTCGGCGAGTTCGCGGCGCTCCGCGGGCGCGGCGGCTCGGGCGACCTCGCCGGCGCGGTCGACGTGCGTCGCGCGTGGGAGAAGAAGCTCGCCGACGGCGGCTGGACCTGCGTCGGCTGGCCGAAGGAATGGGGCGGCCGCGGGCTCGAACTCAGTCGGGAGGTCATCTTCAACGAGGAGTACGCGCGGGCGCGGGCGCCCGGCCGGCTCGGCCATATCGGCGAGACCCTCCTCGGACCGACACTCATAGCCTTCGGCACGCAGGCCCAGAAGGAGCGCTTCCTGCCGCCGATCGTCCGCACCGAGGAGCTCTGGTGCCAGGGGTACTCGGAGCCGAACGCCGGCTCGGACCTCGGCAACGTCCAGTGCCGGGCCGAGCGCCACGATGATCAGTGGATCGTGACCGGCCAGAAGGTCTGGACCTCGCTCGCCACGATCTCCGACTGGTGCTTCGTGCTCTGCCGCACCGACCCGACGGCCCCGAAGCATCAAGGCATCACCTACCTCCTCGTGCCGATGAAGCAGCCGGGCGTCGAGGTGCGACCCATCCGCCAGATCACCGGCACCGCCGAGTTCTGCGAGGTCTTCTTCGACGGGGCACGCACCGACGCCGCGCACGTCGTCGGAGAGGTGAACGGAGGCTGGCAGGTCGCCATGGGCACGCTCGCCTTCGAGCGCGGCGCGTCCACCCTCGGCCAGCAGATGATGTTCGCGATCGAGCTCGACCAGGTGATCGCGGCCGCCAAGGCCAACGGCGCCGCACGGGATCCCGTCATCCGCCAGCGCATCGCCGACGCGTGGATCGGCCTCAGGATCATGCGCTACAACGCGCTCCGCATCCTCACCGCCGCGGAGGGCGGCGCCGCGCTCAGCCGGGAGGCGCTGGTGACGAAGCTCTTCTGGGCGACCTGGCACCGCGATCTCGGGAAGCTCGCCGTCGACGTGCTCGGAGCGCGCGCCGAGATCCGCACGGCGGGCGCGATCGACGACTACGAGGTCGACGAGCTGCAGCGCCTCTTCCTCTGGACCCGCGCCGACACCATCTACGCCGGCACCAACCAGATCCAGCGCAACATCATCGCGGAGCGCGCTCTCGGCATGCCGCGCGAGCCGCGCTTCGAGAGCAAACGATAGCCGTGGCTCCCCCCCCGCCTCCCTGCCCGTCCGGCCACGCGCTCCTCGCCGGCAAGACGGTCCTCGTCACCGCTGCCGCCGGCACCGGCATCGGGTTCGCCACGGCGAAGCGCTGCGCCGAAGAGGGGGCGATCGTCGTCATCAGCGACCAGCACGAGCGCCGCCTCGCGGAAGCCGCGGAGCGGATCGCGCCGATCATGGGGCGCCCTCCGACGACCGTCGCCTGTGACGTGACGATCGAAGCGCAAGTCCAGCGCATGGTCGACGCCGCGATCGCCGAGACCGGCCGGCTCGACGTCCTCGTCAACAACGCCGGCCTCGGCGGCACCGCGAACCTCGTCGACATGACCGACGAGCAGTGGCTGAAGGTCCTCGACGTCACGCTCACCTCGGCGTTCCGCTGCACGCGCGCCGCCTTTCGCCACATGTTGCCGCGCGCGGCGGGCGTGATCGTCAACAACGCGAGCGTGCTCGGCTGGCGCGCGCAGGCAGGCCAGGCGCACTACGCGGCCGCCAAAGCGGGCGTCATGGCGCTCACGCGCTGCGCCGCGATCGAGGCGGCTCCGGCCGGCGTACGCGTGAACGCGGTCGCACCGAGCCTGGCGCTGCACCCGTTCCTGCAGAAGAGCGCTCCGAAGGATCTCCTCGACGAGCTCGAGACCCGCGAAGCCTTCGGCCGCGCCGCCGAGCCGTGGGAGGTCGCGAACGTGATCGTCTTCCTCGCGAGCGACTACTCGACCTACATGACCGGCGAGATCGTCTCGGTGAGCTCGCAGCACCCGTAGACCCGTTGACGCATCCGTCGGGGCCCGAGGTATGCCGGGCGCGACGCCACCCCGGGGATCCCGCGCCGAGCGCTCGCCCGGCGCTTGACGTGAACGTGGAGAAGGCTCTAAGATTGAAGCTGCCTCCAGGAATCGCATGAACGCCGCCGTCGCACAGATCCCCGTGGAAGGCCGCCGAGAGCGGAAGAAGCGCGAGCTCCGCCTGCGCATCTATCAGCAGGCGCAGGAGCTCTTCCTCGGCCAGGGCTTCGAGGCCACGACCGTCGAGCAGATCGCCGCCGCGGCGGACATCGCCCCGGCCACCTTCTTCAATCATTTCCAGAGCAAGCACGCGCTGCTCGGCGAGATGACGATCGAGGTCTTCGACCACCTCCAAAACCTCATCGAACAGTACCTTCTGCGGCCCGGAAGCGCCCAGGACCGCCTCGCGGGCTTCGCGGAGCACGCGGCGCAGGACGCTTCGGCGGCGCGCGGCGTCGCCCGCGACCTCGTCTTCGAGCTGATGCGGACGCGGGGCCGACCGGGCGAGCCCCCGCCCTACCTCGAGCGGATCTTCGCGCCGATCGTGAAGACGCTCCGCGAAGGCCAACGCAGCGGGGAGGTCCGCACGGATCTCGACGCCGCCTTTCTCGCCGAGATGGTCCTCGGCGCTCTGAACGCTCCGTTCATCAATTGGATGAACGATCCCGACTACCCCCTCGAACAACGGTTCCGGCAGGCAGCGGTCTTCATCGGCGAGGCCATTCGCCCGACGGCCGCGCGCCCGCGCCGGAAGACTCGGTGACCGACATGTACAGCGACATCGACATCCTCGACGCGAAGATCTGGGGCGTCGGCGCCCACGAGCGGTTCCGCTGGCTTCGCGAGAACGATCCCGTGCACTGGGACGCGAAGAACGCGATCTGGGCCCTGTCCAAATATGCCGACGTCGTCTATGCCTCCAAGCACAACGAGATCTTCTGCTCGGGCGAAGGCACCCGACCGAACATGCCGACCAAGCTCTCCATCGTCGACATGGACGAGCCGCGCCACGGCCAGCTGCGGAACCTGATCAACCAAGGCTTCAAGCCGCGCCGGGTCGGAGAGATCACCGACCGCTTCCGCGCCTTCACCATCGAAACGCTCGACAGGCTGGCGCCGAAGGGCGAGTGCGACTTCGTGCGCGACATCGCGGTGCCGATGCCGATCGAGGTGATCGCCGACCTGATCGGCATCCCCAAGACCGATCGCAACAAGCTCCACCACTGGTCGGACACGATGATCGCGAGCGACGGCAACTACGACGACATCGAGACCATGCAGCGCGCCGCGAACGCCTTCGCCGAGTACGTCGCGTACATCGAGGACACGATCGAGTCGCGCCGGAAGGAGCCCAAGGACGATCTCGTGAGCGTGCTCGTCCACGCGCGCGACGGCGGCCTCCTCGGTGAGACGGAGGTCGTCGACGCGACGAAGCTGCCTTCCGAGCATGCGATGGAGATGGCGAAGGACGAGCTCACGATGTTCCTCGTGACGCTCCTCATCGCCGGCAACGAGACCACCCGCAACGCCCTGACCGGCGGGATGAGCCAGCTCATCGAGAACCCCGGCGAGAAGCAGAAGCTGATCGACGATCCGAAGCTCATTCCGACCGCCGTCGAGGAGATCGTGCGCCACGTCTCGCCGGTGCAGAACTTCGCCCGGACGGCGACCCAGGACACGGAGCTCCGCGGTCGCGCGATCAAGAAGGGCGAGAAGATCCTGCTCATGTACCCGTCGGCGAACCGCGACGAGGAGGTCTTCACGGATCCGGACGCCTTCCGGGTCGATCGCGATCCGAATCCGCACGTCGGCTTCGGCATCGGCAACCATTTCTGCCTCGGTGCGAACCTCGCCCGCATGGAGATCCGGGTCATGCTCGAGGAGATCCTGAAGCGCATGCCCGACATCGCGTACGCGGACGGACCGCCGAAGACGCACCCGTCCCTGCTGGTGCGGTCGTTCACGCACATGCCGGTCAAGTTCACCCGCAAGGCCTGACGCCCGAAGCCGAACGGGACGACACGCGGCGTTCGCCGACCTGCCGCGACGTACGCTGGCCCGGCGCGCGGTCCGGGTGTCGTCCCTCCTCGTCCTGCCGGGCGACCGCGCTCAGGGCACGGTCAGCTGCAGTTCCGGTTGCGTGAAGGCGGCCGGACCCGGGAATCCCGCGACGGTGTTCGTCGCCGCATTGTCGCCCGCGATGCAGTAGATGCCGACGCTCACACCCTCGGGCGTGTGCGGCGCACCTTGCCGCACGATGCCGGAGTTCACGAAACAGGCGCGCTTCTTCGCGATGCAGGTCTCGTCCGGCCGACAGTAGGGGCAGGTCGGCGGCGCGCAGTCGCTGGCCGACGAGCACGGCTGGTAGGTCGTGATCGAGCACCAGGCATCGTCGGGTCCGGCGGGGCAGAAGCCCTCTTGCGCCGAGCCGTCGTCGCCCGGGTCCACCCGGCAATCGGCGAGGTGGCAGAACCCGCCCGGGCACTCGCTGTCCACCGCGCACTCGATCGCGTCGTTCGTACCGCCGACACACGCGGGCTGGCAGGCGTTCGGTCGCAGCTGTCCCGGGCAGAAGCACTGCGGCGCGCACGTCCCGCCGGGGCATTCGCTCTCGGTGGCGCACGGCCGCCCGGCGCTCGCGCCGTCGATGCATGCCTTCCCGGCGAAGGTCGCCTCACCGCACTGGACGCTCGGCGCCATGCTGACGGTTCCGGTGGTCCGCAGCGGGATGTAGAGGTCGAGGCCCGCGGCTGACGTGATCTGCGCCGCGGGCTCGGGAGGGCAATCCACGCTCGTCGTGCCGAAGAACGGGTGCGTGCTGCCGAACGGCACGCCGTCGCGGCACGCCTTGCCCGCGTTCGGACCATCGCTGCAGACCGGCGCCGTGATGCACGGACCCTGGTTCGTGGCGCAACCATCGTCGTCCTCGCAGCGCTCACGGCTGATGGCACAGAAGCCGCCGCACACGGGGCACGGCTTGTCCGCCGACCCGACCGTGCGTCCGAAGGTGCGCGAGCGCTGCGGCGCGCGTACCGCCGACTCGCCGGTCGCCACATTCACCGTCCCCACCACGTCCTCGCTCCAGATCGTCACGTTGCAGACCGTGACGCCGCCCACCGCCAAGGGATTGGGCGGTGCGGCGAGCGTCGTCATGCAGTAGTCCCCGGGGGCATCGCACACCGGGTCCGCGGGCATGTTCGGATCGCACTTCTTCTGCACGTCCCGAAAGCAGTGCGGCCCCGTGGCCGTTCGGTCCTTCCGGCACATGCCCTGGCCGAAGAACGCGCAAATGGCGTCGCCGGTCGTCCCGGAGGGCTTCGACAACGCGACGCCACACGGCGAATGCGGCGGCAGGGAGCAACTCGGGCCGACGTTGCAATTCCCGAAGCCGTCGCAGTCGTAGAGGCGGCTGACGTATCCGCCGCCTTCCGCGACGCCCTGGTCCGCGCTGTTCCCCGTCCAGCCATTGTCGGTGTCGGCCGCGGCGTGCTCGACGACCCGGAGACGCGGCCTGTCGGTGCAGAGGCAGGCGAAGAACCCGTCCGGTTCGAGCGCCGAGCCGCACTGGTCGGGACAGGCGGCGTCGTCGGTGCCGTCGCATTCCTCGCCGAGGTTGTTCACGACCCCGTCGCCGCAGAGGCCGCCGCGGACCGCGTACTCGTAGTCGATAAGGTCGGGCGGCACGTCGATCGCGGGTCCGTCGATGCGGGTGCGATGGCCGTCGATGAGGCAGCTCGCCGCGGCGTCGGCGGTGGTCGCGTTCGGCGTGCAGACGCCGAGGCTCGCAACGACGCCGTCGCTGCACCGGGCGAGGACGGCGTCGCGGAGCTTCGTGTCGCATTTCGTGATCGTCGCGACCGTCTTCTCGTCCTCCGTGGCGCAAAGGTGTGGCGGCACGCTCGGCAGCGCCTCCTTGAGAGTCTTGGCACGGCACTTCTGAACGGCCTTCAAGGTGCACGCCGTGTAGGACGCGCTCTGCTTCGCGATCTCGCGCTGGCAGAGGATCTGGTCCTTCGGAAGCGGCGCCGCGAGACCGGCGTCGGACTGGAGCGCGATCATCTCGCCGACGATCGTCGTGTGGCTGTCACGGATGCAGTCGGCGAGGTCGTCCGGCGTGAACCCGTCGCCGAGGTTCGCGTCAGGGCACGGTCCGGGAAATCCGAGCGCGGCGAGGCCCGCCGACGGAAGCACGCACGTCTTCGCGAGCTTGGCCCGGAGGACACCCTCGAGCTTCACGAGCGCCGCCGGATCGGGGGCGGCGCAGGTCCCCCCGGCGAGCACCCTGCCGCGACAGTGCTGTTCCAGCTTCATCCTGGCCCGCGCGAACGCGAGACCGGCTTTTCCGATCGTATTCAGGCACTTGACCTGCGCAGGGGCGAAGGAATCAGCGCGGCTCGGCGCCAGGAGCGACACGCTGCACGCGACGAGCAACAGCAGGCGAACCTTCGCAACGATCATCAAGTCGACTCCTTTCGACGGAGCGGGGGCGGCACCCGGGCTTCGCCTCCTTCCTGACACTGACCGTCCGGTCGATGCAAGCACTTCCCGGGGGTCGGCAGCGGATTTTCGCTTCGCCGTGCGTCATGCACGGGCGGACGCGCCGTCGGGTACTCAGCCCGCCGCTTCGATCGCCCCGCGCAGAACCGCCGCCGCGATCGCCTGCGGGCTCATGCCGAGGATCTCGCCGAAGACGTATTGGTGGTCGCTGCCGATCGCCTGGCCGGTGACGCCGGTCCGGGGGCGCGGATCGGTGAGGCCGAGGGGCACGCCGGTCGCGACCACCTCGCCGCGGGTGAGATGCCGGAGGGTCTCGAAGAACCCGCGCGCGGCGAGCTGGGCGTCGGCCGCGATCTCCGCGATCGTCCGCACGACCCCGGCCGCGACTCCCGCAGCGCGCAGCGCGTCCATGACGGCCCGCGCGTCGCGGCTGCGCGTCCATCCCTCGACGAGCGCATCGAGCGCCTCCACGTTCGCCACGCGCGCCGCCGCGTCGGCGAAGCGGGCGTCATCGCGCCACTCCGCGTGCCCGACCGCCGCGCAGAACCGCCGCCACGCGTCCTCGCTCTCCACCGCGATCGCGCACCAGCGATCGTCGCCGCTGCAGCGGTAGCATCCGTGCGGCGCCGCGTGCGCCGCGCGATTTCCGGCGCGCCCCGGCACCCGACCCGTCGTCGCGACCTCCGCGACGACGTCGCCGATCGCCGCGACCGTCGCTTCGAGCTGCGCGACGTTCACGTACTGTCCCTCGCCCGTCCGGTCGCGATGCGCGAGCGCCGCGAGCACCGCGACGAGCCCGTGGAGCGCGCTCAGGACGTCGGGGTACGCGTACTGCGTGATCGTGCACGGCCGCTCCGGAAACCCCGAGAGCGTCGCGAGCCCCGCGAGCGCCTCGATATTGGGCCCCCAGGTCACGTAGCCCCGCTGCGGTCCACGGTCGCCGTAGCCCGAGGTTCCCAGCATGACGAGGTCGGCCTTCACGGCGCGCAGCGCCTCCCACCCGAGGCCGAGCTTGTCGACGACGCCGGCGCTGTTGTTCTCGATGACGACGTCCGAGCAGGCCGCGAGCCGCCGCGCGAGCGCGACCGCCTCCGGATTCTCGAAGTCGAGCGCGACGAACCGCTTCCCGGCGTTCCAGTCCGTGAACCAGGGCGAGCCGGTCGGATCGACGCCGCGTTCGGGCGCGCGCGGCGGCACGTAGAGCCGTACGACGTCGGGGTGGCGCCGCGACTCCACCCGAACGACCTCGGCGCCGCAGGCGGCCATGAAACGGCCGATCCAGGGTCCGGCCATGGCGACGGTGAGCTCGAGGACGCGGACGCCGGCGAGCGGGCCGGCGGTCGCGGCGCCACCGCCTGCCGCGCAAGCGAGACCGGCGGCCGTCGCGCCCGCGGTGCCTTCCGACCTTTCCGGGCCGGCCGCGCCGCATGCCCCCGCGCCGTCGCCGCTCGCGCGCCGTGGCGCGATCGCATCCGTCCCTTCGCCGACCCGCGGCGCGCCCCGCGCCGCGCGGCAGGGCGTCGCGCCCAGCCGATACGGCGGACCCGTGACGGTGACCGTGGTCCCGTCGGCCTGCGGCACGCGCGTGAAGAACCCGCGCGCCGCCAGGTGCGCGTCCCGCACGACGGCGTCCGCCGTCCGGACCGGCGTGAAGGCGAGATGTCGGCGCTGCCCTTCGTGGTAGACCTCCTCGACCGTGAGCCGCGTCGTCAGCTCGGTGACGTAGGTGTCGACGATGTCCCGGTAGGGGATGCGGCGCGACGACGGCCCCTCGAAGAGCGGGTCGCGCACGCTCTCGATCCCCGTCACCTCGTGGATCCACGCCGCGAGGACCTGCCAGTGCCGCGGCCGGTTCACCATGAGGTAGACGAGCCCGTCGCGGCACGGGTACGCGCCCGATGGGACCGACGCGAAGAGGCCCGTGCCGCTTCGCCGCGGCACGATGCCGTCGTCGCGCCACTTGCCGATGCCGCAGATGTGGGTCGCGGATACGACCGCCTCGAGGAGCGAGACGTCGACGCGCTGCCCGCGCCCGGTCCGGTCCGCCTGGCGGAGTGCGAGCAACGTCCCCGCCGCCGCGGCGAGGGACGCCGTGACGCCGGCCTGCCGGCCGGCGAGCCGGACCGGCGGATCCTCGGCCTCCCCCGTAACGTGCAGCGCGCCGCCGAGCGCGGCCGCGACGAGATCGCTCCCCGGCGCCCCACGCTCCGGTCCGGTCTGCCCGAAGGGGGTGATCGATGTCATGACCAGGCGCGGGTGATCGACGCGGAGCGCCTCGAACCCGAGCCCCAGGGCGTCGAGCGCTCCGGGCCGCCACGTCTCGACGATGGCGTCGGCGTCGGCGGCGAGCGCCGCGAAGCGCGCACGGTCGGCGGCGCGCGCAAGGTCGAGCACGAGGCTCCGCTTGCCGCCGTTCATGGCGACGAAGAACCAGCTGGCGAGGTCGGCTGCACCCTCGCCGCGAAAGGGCGGCAGCCGGCGGGTCGCGTCGCCGCCGGGCGGCTCGATGCGGATCACCTCGGCGCCGAGGTCGGCGAGGAGCTTCCCGCAGTACGCGCCGGTCGCGTCGACGAGCTCGAGCACGCGGCGGCCCGTGAGTGCGCCCATCCGGTGCACCATGGCGTGGCTTGTACGCGAAATCAAAACTTGGCATGGAGGCGGTCGCCTTGAGTACTCCGTCCGCCTCCTGGGATCATTCGGTCGATCTCCTGATCGTCGGCTCCGGCGCCGGCGCGATGGCCGCCGCCATCTGCGCCCACGATCGCGGCGGCAAGATCCTTCTGCTCGAGAAGACCCACCTCTACGGCGGCTCATCGGCGATGTCTGGCGGCTCGCTCTGGATCCCGAACAACCACCTCATGGCGGCCGCCGGAGTGAACGACTCGCCGGACGACGCTCTCACGTACCTCAAGCACATCACGCGCGGCGCCGTCCCCGAGGAGAAGCTCGTCCGTTACGTCGAGGCGTCGCCGAAGATGCTGCGCTACCTCAGCGAGCGCGGCCGGCTGCGGATGCAGGCGATGCTGACGTACACCGACTACTATCCCGAGGCGCCGGGCGGAAAGCCGGGCGGACGCTCGATCGAGCCCGAACACTTCGACGCCCGCGAGCTCGGCGACGACTTCGCGCGCCTGCGCGAGCCCGCCCTGCAAGAGCTCGTCATGGGCCGCATGTCGATGACGGCCACCGAAGCGCACCATCTCCTGGCGCGCCACCCGGGATGGATCGGCCTCACGAGCAAGATCATGTCGCGCTACTGGCTGGACGTCGGGCAGCGCGTGAAGAGCAAGCGCGACCGCTGCCTGTCGCTCGGCAACGCCCTGGTCGGGATGCTGCGGCGGACGATGCTCGACCGCCAGATCCCGCTCTGGCTGGAGACGGCGGCACGCGAGCTCGTGGTCGAGAACGGGCGGGTCCTCGGGCTCGTCGCCGAGCAGCGGGGGCGCGCCATCCGCATTCGCGCCGAGAAGGGCGTCGTGCTCGCCGCCGGCGGCTTCGAGAGCAACGACGCGATGCGGAAGCAGTACCTCCCGACCCCGACGGACGCCTCCTGGACCACTGCGAATCCCGGCAACACGGGCGACGCGATCCAGATGGGCCTCGCCCTCGGCGCCGGCGTCGACCTCATGGACGACGCCTGGTGGGGGCCGACGACGGTGGTCCCCGGCGAGACGCGCGCTCGCATGCTCGTCATCGAGAAGGGCCTCCCGGGCAGCATCTTCGTGAACCAGCGCGGGCGGCGCTTCCTGAACGAAGCGTCACCCTACAACGACATCTGCAAGGCGATGTACGTGCAGCACACGCCCGAATCGCCGTGCGTGCCGGCGTACATGATCTTCGACGCGACCTATCGAAAGAAGTATCCGTGCGGCCCGTTCTTCCCCGGCTCGCAGCAGCCCGACTGGATGTTGCCGCGCCAGCTCAAGGAGGCGCGCTATCTCAAGAAAGCCGCCACACTCGACGGGCTGGCGGCCGAGCTCGGCATCGACGCCGTCGGTCTGCAGGCGTCCGTCGCGCGCATGAACGAGTTCGCGCGCAACGGCAAGGATCTCGACTTCCGCCGCGGCGAGAGCCTCTTCGACCGCTACTACGGCGACGACAAGGTCCAGCCGAACCCCTGCCTCGCGGCGATCGAGACGCCGCCCTACTACGGGCTCGTCATCTATGCCGGCGACCTCGGCACCAAGGGGGGCCTCACCGTCGACGCCGGCGCGCGCGTGCTCCATGCCGACGGCTCGGTCATCGACGGGCTCTTCGCGATCGGCAACTGCTCGGCGTCGGCGATGGGACGCACCTACCCCGGCGCGGGCGGCACCATGGGCCCCGCGATGACCTTCGGCTACATCCTCGCCTGCGAGAACATCGGCAACTAGCGTCGGCATGCCGTTCAAAGTCGAGACCGGTCTCCTGAATCCGGAGACCGCGCAGTACGCCGGCAAGGGACAGGCGAAGCCGACGATCGCGGACATCGCCGCGGCGGCTCGCAAGACCGAGGCGCTCGGCTTCGACGGCGTCTGCACGCCGGAGGCGGGACACGATCCCTTCCTCCCGCTCACGATCGCGGCCGAGCACACCGCCACGATCCACCTGGGAACCAACGTCGCGATCGCCTTCCCGCGCAGCCCCATGGTGACCGCCCAGCTCGCCTGGGACCTGCAGCAGCTGTCGGGCGGCCGCTTCAATCTCGGCCTCGGCACGCAGGTGAAAGGCCACAACGAGCTCCGCTACGCGACGCCGTGGACCAGCGGACCGGGTCCGCGCCTGCGCGAGTACGTGCAGTGCCTGCGGGCCATGTTCGACGGCTTCACGACCGGCAAGGTGACGGCGCTCGAGGGCCAGCACTACCGCTTCAGCCTGCTGCCGCCCTTCTTCAACCCCGGCCCCATCGACTACCCGGCGCCGCCGATCTACATCGCCGCCGTCAACACCTACATGGCGAAGCTCGGCGGCGAGCTCTGTGACGGGCTCCGTCTCCACCCGATCGGCACCTTCGCCTACACCAGAGCCGTCGTGCTGCCGGCGATCGCCGCCGGGGCAGGCAAGGCCGGCCGCTCACCCGCCGAGGTGAACGTCATCGGAGCGCCCTTCCTCGCGACCGGCAGGACCGAGGCCGACGTCGAGAAGGCGAAGCAGGCGCTCAAGCAGCACGTCGCGTTCTACGCCTCGACCCGCACCTACCACACGGTGCTCGCGCACCACGGCTGGGAAGAGCTCGGTACGCGCCTCCACCGATTGTCGCGCGAGGGCAAATGGCAGGAGCTGCCGGCCCTCGTGACCGACGACATGCTCGCCGAGTGGGCCGTGATCGCGACCCACGACCGCCTCGCCGCCGAGGTCCGGAAGCGGTGCGAGGGCATCTTCTCCACCGTGCTCCTCGACCTGCCGGGCGATCTCGCCCGCGACGAGGATCGTGTTCGCGACATCGTCCGAGCCCTCCACCGATAGAGAGCAGTCCCAGGAGACCACCATGGCCGAGCACCCCGTCCTCTTCGCGGTCGAGCACGGCGTCGGCGTCGTCACGCTGAACCGCCCTGAGCGCATGAACGCCGTCAATTGGCCGATGGCCGCCGAGCTCGTGACGCTCTTTCGCGACCTGCGGTTCCGCGACGACGTCCGCACCATCGTGCTGACCGGCGCCGGCCGCGGCTTCTGCGCGGGCGGCGACGCCGAGTGGCTCTCCGGCGGCACCGACCGGGGCATTCCGGGCCTCTCCGACAAGCCGCTCGAGCGCTACCAGAAGAAGACCCCGGCGGGGCCCTTCGCCGAGCTCGTACGGACGATGATCTTCGACGTCGACAAGCCGATCGTCGCCGCCATCAACGGTCCCGCGATGGGCGCCGGGCTCGCCTTCGCCCTCGCCTGCGACCGCCGCTTCGCCGATCCGTCCGCTCGTATGTGCGCGGCCATGGTCCGCCTCGGCTTCAGCCCCGATTGCGGCGTCACCTGGCTCCTTCCGCGCGTCACCAACCTCTCGACCGCGCTCATGATGGTCGAGACGGGCTGCATCCTCGACGCGCGGCAGTGCCTCGAGCATCGCCTCGTCGACGAGCTGACCGAGGAAGGCAAGGCCCTCGACGCCGCGATGGACTACGCGAAGAAGCTCGCGCAGGGCCCGAGCGTCGCCGTCGATCTCGCGCGGCGCTGCATCTACAAAGCGGCCAACGGCGCCCCGCTCGAAGAGATCCTCGACTACGAGGCCGTCGCCGGCACCATCACCGCCAACACGGCCGACGCCGCCGAGGGCACGAAATCCTTCGTCGAGAAGCGGAAGCCGGTCTTCAAGGGCTGCTGAGCGCTTCGCGCGGCCCCCTGTGCGGCGGCGGCGGTCCTGCTACAAGGCCGCATGACCGGAGCCTCCGTCCCGCGCGAGGTCACGCAAGCGAAGCTCGACCGGCTCGCCGCGGCGACGCTCCGCCACACGCCGTCGCAGCGCTACACCGTCGCCGACCGGTTCGAGGAGCGGGCGCGCGCGCACGCCGACCGGACGTTCCTCCTCTACGAGGAGACGCGCGTGTCGTACGGCGCGCTGAACGCGGCCGCCAACCGCCTGGCGCGCGCCCTCCGCGGCGCGGGGATCGTGCGCGGGCGGCCGGTCGCCCTCCTCATGGAGAACCGCCCCGAGTTCATCACGACCTGGCTCGGGTGCGCGAAGCTCGGCGTCGCGGTTGCCCTGATGAACACCCAACTGCGCGGCGACGTGCTGCGCCACGCCCTCGCGACGACGGGCGCGCAGGCCCTCGTCGCCGGCGCCGAGCTCCTCGACGCCGTCGCCGGCATGGGCGAACGCGCGCACGAACTCGCGCTCCCGATCTACGTCGTCCCGGATCCCTGGGGCCCGGACGCTCCGGCGACGCCGCGCCCCGCGCTCCCGCTCGTGGACCTCGACGCGCGCGCGGCGGAAATGCCCGCGACCGACGTCGATCCGGGGGTCCGCGCCGAGCTCCGCGGCGGCGACGACCTCTTCCACGTCTTCACCTCCGGGACGACCGGGCTCCCGAAGGCGGCGCGCCTCTCGCACATGCGCTACCTCGGCGTCGGCGACGGCATGTCGGCAATCGCCGAGTACGGACCAGACGACGTGATCGCCTGCGTGCTCCCGCTCTACCACGGCGCCGGCGGGATGGTGGTGATCTCGTGCGCGCTCTCCCAGGGAGCCACCGTCGCTCTCCGGCGCCGCTTCAGCGCCTCGCGCTTCTGGAAGGAAGCCCGCCGCGACGGCGTCACCGCCTGCCAGTACGTCGGAGAGCTCTGCCGCTACCTCCTGAACGCCCCGCCCTCGCCCGCCGACCGCGACCACCGCCTGCGGGTCATGATGGGCGCGGGCCTCGGCGCCGACATCTGGCGTCCCTTCCAGGAGCGCTTCGGGATCGCGCGCATCCTCGAGGGCTGGAGCTCGACGGAAGCCAACACGAGCCTCATCAACCTCGACGGCAGGGTCGGCTCGTGCGGCCGCATCCCCTTCAAGGAGCGCCACAACGGCCGGCTCATCCGCTACGATGTCGCGACCGACACGCATCCGCGGACACCCGAGGGCCGCTGCATCGAGTGCGCTCCCGGCGAGGTCGGAGAGTTTATCGGGATGATCCTTGATCTCCCCGATTCCGGCGCCGGCCGTTTCGAGGGCTATACCTCCGAGAACGCGACCGAGCAGAAGATCCTGCGCGACGTCTTCCGGCCGGGCGACCGCTGGTACCGCTCGGGCGATCTCCTGTCCCACGACGCGGACGGCTACTTCGCCTTCGTCGACCGCATCGGCGACACCTTCCGCTGGAAGAGCGAGAACGTCTCGACCCAGGAGGTGGCCGAGACCGTTGGCGCCTTCGCTGACGTCGCGATCGCGAACGTCTACGGCGTCACGGTCCCCGGCGCCGAGGGCCGCGCCGGCATGGCCGCCCTCGTCCTGCGCCCGGAGGTCGCGTTCGACGGCGCGCGCTTTCATGCGTTCACGGCGGAACATCTGCCGGGCTACGCGCTGCCCCTCTTCGTCCGGATCGTCGCGAACGCCGACGTCACGTCGACCTTCAAGCTCCGCAAGGGTGATCTCCAGACGGAAGGCTACGATCCGGCCCGCGTCCACGATCCGCTCTTCGTCCGCGACGAGGCCGCGCGCGCCTACGTCCCGCTCACACCCGAGCGGTACGCATGCGTCGCGGCGATCCTGGGCGTCGCGGCGCCGCGCGCCTCCTCGTGAGGGCCACGGTGCGTCGCGTCGCGGTCGTTCTCCTCGCGCTGGCCCCGCTGTCGACGCCGGTGGCACGCGCCGACCCCCCGCCGCTCGAAGCGCTCGCGCCGCGCTGGGACGCCGGAAGGGTCGAGGCGGGCACCGAGGTGCGCCACACCTACGAGCTCCGCAACCGCGGCCCGCGACCGCTGCAGATCAGCGTGAAGCCGGGCTGCGGTTGCACGACGGCCGCTTACGACAAGGAGATCCCTCCGGGCGGCACTGGCAAGGTGACCGCGGTCCTCGACACGACGCACGTCCGCGGCCGGGTCGAGAAGATCGTGGACGTCCTCACCAACGATGCGATGCAGCCCGTCGTCACGCTCACCATTCTCGCCGAAAGCGTGCGCGCGCTCGTGGTCGAGCCGGGCGACCAGCCGACGTTGCGCGGCCCGCTCGGGAAGCTGCCGCCGCTCACGCTCACCGTGCGCGCGCCCGAGGGCGCCCCCTTCGCGATCACCGCGGTCGACGCCGAGCCGAACGTACGGGCCACCTACGCGCCCGACGACGGGGACGAGGACGAGGCCGACCCGAAGGCAAAGCACCGCCGCTGGCGCGTCACCTTGACGGCGGCCGCCGATCTGCCCGTCGGCATCCACCACGCCACCGTGACCTTGCGGACGACGGCGCCGCGCGCGGCGCGCTTCGCTCTGCCGTCGACGCTCGTCGTCACCGGGCCGCTCGTCGCCATGCCGCGCGAGCTTCGCGTCGGTGCGCGCCATCCGACGGCGAGTGTCCGTGTCTCGTCCGTCGACGCCGCCGCGTTCCGCGTGCTGCGGGTCGATCCGAGCGATCCCGACCTCGCCGCCGAGTCGCGCGCCGTCCCTGACCAGAATGCGTGGGACGTGACGGTCCGTTACGTCGGGAAACCGACGCGCCACGGCCCGCTCAACGCGGTCGTGACGATCGTCACCGACGCGCCCGAGCAGCGGATGCTCGTGATACGCGTGAGCGGCGGTTTGTGACGAGATCCCCGCGGGCCGCGCCACGCCCGCCATCGGCACAGCGCGCATGCGACGCTACAAGGCGCTCGCCGCATCGTCGCGCACAGCGCTCCCGGCCAGCGCACAGGTTGCAGTTGGCGACTTGCGGTCGAAGGATCGGTGTGAGATCGCATTGGGACGGCGTCGTCGCCGAACCGCGACGTCGCCGTGTGCATATCCGGCCTTCAGGATGTCCTCGCTCCCTCGCTCCTCGCGCCGCCGCCGACTCTGGTGCGGACGCATCCTCGCGGCGCTCTGCGCCGTCCTCGCCGCCGCCGCGCGCGCGCACGGAGCGACGCTACCGAGCGGTTTTCAGGAGTCGGTCGCCCTGAGCGGCTTGTCGTTCCCGACCGCCGTCCAGTTCGCGGGCGACGGCCGCGTCTTCGTCGCCGAGAAGAGCGGCATCATCAAGGTCTTCGACGACCTGAACGACCCGACGCCCGACGTGTTCGCCGACCTCCGCACCAACACGCACAACTTCTGGGATCGTGGCCTCCTCGGCCTCGTGCTGCACCCGAGTTTCCCGACGGTCCCCTACGTGTACGTCCTCTACACGCTCGACGCGGCCATTGGCGGAACCCCGCCGCGCTGGGGCTACTTCGGCTCGACCTTCGACGGCTGCCCGAACCCGCCCGGCGACACGACCGACGGCTGCGTGGTCGCCGGCCGCGTGTCGCGCCTCACCGCCGCTGGCAACGTCATGACGGGCGCCGAGCAGGTCTTCGTCGAGAACTGGTGCCAGCAGTATCCGAGCCACTCGATCGGCACGATCGCCTTCGGGTCCGACGGCGCCCTCTACGTGAGCGGCGGCGACGGCGCGAGCTTCAACTTCGCCGACTACGGCCAGCACGGCTTCCCGACCGCCAATCCCTGCGGCGACCCGCCCGGCGTCGGCGGCGTGCCGACACAGCCCACCTCGGAGGGCGGCGCGCTCCGCAGCCAGGATCCTTTCACCAGCGGTGATCCCGTCAGCTACGACGGCAGCGTCATCCGCCTGAACCCCGTCGACGGCACGCCCATGCCCGACAATCCGCTCGTCGGGAACGCCGACGCCGGCGATGATCCGGTCATCGCCTACGGCCTGCGCAACCCGTTCCGGCTGGCGGCGCGTCCCGGCACGAACGAGCTCTGGATCGGCGACGTCGGCTGGGATGGCTGGGAGGAGATCGACCGCATCGGGCACACCGGAGACCTCCTCGTCGAGAACTTCGGCTGGCCCTGTTGGGAAGGTCTCGGCATCCAGCCGAACTACTACGGGACCTCGACGATCTGCTCGGCGCTCGCCGCCGCGCCCGGCAGCGTCACTGACCCGGCCTTCGCCTATGACCACGCCGCGCCCGTCGTGACGGGCGAAAGCTGCAGCACCGGCAGCTCCGCCATCACCGGCCTCGCCTTCTACGCGACCGGCGGCTATCCGGCCGCCTACGACGGCGCGCTCTTCTTCGCGGACTACTCGCGCAACTGCATCTGGGCGGCGCCCCTCGGCCCCGACGGCGAGCCCGACATGAGCCAGCGCCTCACCTTCGTCGCGGGCGCGGCGACGCCGGTCGACCTCAAGATCGGCCCTGGCGGCGACCTGTTCTACGTCGACATCAACGGCGGCCGCCTCATGCGGGTGAGCTACGTGGCGGCGAGCCAGCCGCCGATCGCCGTCCTCGACGTCGACACCACCGACGGGCCGACGCCGCTCACGGTCCAGTTCGACGGCACGGCCTCGAGCGACCCCGACCCCGGCGACACGCTCGCGTTCAGCTGGGACCTCGACGGCAACGGAACCTTCGGCGATTCGACGCTGCCGGCGCCGCAGATCGCGTACGCGAGCCCCGGCACGCGCACGGTGAAGCTCCGCGTGACCGACCCGCACGGCGCCACGGCGGTCGCTTCGGTGGTGATCACGTCGGGCAACACGCGTCCGACGCCGGTGATCCTCACGCCGAGCGGCGCGACCACCTGGCAGGCCGGCACCGTCATCAATTTCTCGGGGACGGCGACCGACCCCGAGCAGGGCACGCTCGCAGCGTCGGCGCTCACCTGGACGCTCGTCGTCCAGCACTGTCCGTCAAACTGCCACGAGCACACGGTGCAGACGTTCGAGGGCATCGCGTCGGGCTCGTTCACGGCCCCGCAGCACGACTACCCGACCCACCTCGAGCTGCGCCTCACCGCCACCGACGCGGGCGGACTCACGCGCACCACCAGCGTCGTGCTCCAGCCCGAGACGGTCGAATTCGGCGTCGGCACCGACCCGCCGGGCCTGCTCGCCACGGCGGGAACGACCAGCACAACCACGCCCTTTCTCAAGACGGAGATCGTCGGCACCACGTTCACGCTCCTGACCACGTCGCCACAGGATCTCGGCGGCGTCACGTACGCCTTCGTGTCGTGGTCGGACGGCGGCGCGCGGAGCCACGACGTCGTCGCGTCGGGCGCGACGACGAGCTACGTCGCCCTCTTCGAGCCGATTTCGTTGACACCGACGCCTACCGGAACGCCGACCGCGACCGTCACCCCGACGCCGACCGCCACCCGCACCACGACGCCGACGCCGACCGCCACCGCCACCCGCACCACGACGCCGACGCCGACCGCCACCGCCACCCGCACCACGACGCCGACGCCGACCGCCACCGCCACCCGCACCACGACGCCGACGCCGACCGCCACCGCCACCCTCACCGCAACGCCGACGCCGACCGCGACCGCCACCCTCA
>JADLHM010000068.1 GCA_020848745.1 Deltaproteobacteria bacterium
CCGCGACGCCGTCCGGCATCACGCAGCTCCAGCTCAGCGAAGGCGCCGCCGGCAAGGCGAAGATCCAGGTGAAGGGGAAGGGACTCGCTCTGCCCGACGTGGATCTCTCGATGCTGACGTCGCCGCTCACCGTGCAGCTCAAACCGTCGAGCGGCGGCGTCTGCTTCGGCGCGACGTACAGCTTCCCGCCGGTCACGAAGAACGACGGCGTGACGTTCAAGGACAAGGCGGATTGAAGGTGCGAAAACGCGGTTCACTTGCTCGTGGGAGAAGCCGATGACCGAACGTTATACCCCGAATGCTCCTGCTCTCGTCGTGTTGTTGGCATGTCTCGCGCTGCTGGTGCCATCGGTTGTTGTGGGCGGTGTATGGGAGGGCGACGGACCGCCCGGCGGTAGTGTGGTGTCTCTCGCATTCGACCCTTCTGACACCGACACCATCTTCATCGGTGCCGAAGTCGATGGCCTCTTCAAGAGCACGAACGGCGGCGTCAACTGGACCCCCGTGGACGGACCCTGGGCGTCCTCAGAGCGCGTCTTCCTTTCGATCGTGTTCGACAGCGGCAATCCGGACGTCATGGTGGTATGTGTGGCAACGAGCTATCCCGCCAGCGGCTTAGTTTACCGATCGACGAACGGCGGAACGACGTGGCAATACGCCGGCGTGTCCGGGTGTCGCGTGTTGGCGGCGGCCCCGTCGAGCCCGGGAACGATGTACGTCAGTCTCGGAAGTGGAACCGGAGGCATCAGGCGCAGCCTCGACGGTGGCGCCACCTGGAATCTTCAGGCGTCCAACATCGGGTACATCTACGGTCTCACCGTCGATCCGATCAACGCGTCCGTCCTGTACGCGGCGACCGGCGACAACGGGATCATCAAGTCCGTCGATGGCGGTGCGAATTGGACCGCGGCGAACACCGGCATCCCGACGACCCACCTGCGAGCTGTCGCTGTGGACGCGACGGATCCCACCCATCTCTATGCGGGTACGGCCGATGGCCGGGTCTACGTATCGGGTGATGGCGCGTCGAGCTGGGTGCTGACGGGATCTGACGTCGCGGGTGGGATCGTCAAGGCGATCGCGATCCATCCGACCGTGGGTACCATCGTCTATGTCGCCGGATACGACGGCATCGCGAAGAGCATCGACGGTGGCAATTCCTGGAGTCTCGTTTTCGACGAAAGCTACGTGTCCGCGATCGCGCTCGAGCCCGGCAATCCCGCGCGGATCATCGCGGCTTCCAACGACCTCGGGGTCGCCATCACCGACGATGCCGGTGCCTCATGGGAGCTCGAAGGGCCGCCGTGGATCGCCAGGGGGGTGGCGTTGGATCCCTCGAGTCCGTCGATCCTGTACGCGGCAAGCGCGGCGACGAAGGGACTGTACCGAACCTGGGACGAGGGCGTGACGTGGCAGCGCCTTCCGATCAATGGCCTCACCTACGACGTCTTCTGGGACATCGCGGTCGATCCCAACGACAGCGACACCCTCTACGCTTCGGGTTGGGGAGCCACCAACAAGTCCACCGACGGTGGTCTGACCTGGGGGCCAGTCAATCTCGGGGGGCGTCGGGTCGAGCTCGCTCCGAGCGGGCTCTACGGGTATGGCGGCGCCCTCGTGCGCAGCGTGGACGGCGGCGCGACGTCGCAGAACATCGCTCCGCCGACGGGCATCGTCGAAGACATCGCCGTGGTCGACGCCAATACGATCTACGCGGCCGTTTGGAACGGCTCCTCGGGCGTGCAGAAGACCGTCGACGGCGGCGTGACATGGGCTCCTACCGCGTTCGTGGGGGATTCTTTCGCCGTCGCGGCCGACCCGACCCAACCGAACGTGGTGTATGCCCAAAACGGCAGCGCGGTTTTCCGAACCAGTGATGGAGGCGCGACGTGGAGCCTCGCCTTCGACATGCTCGGGGTGGTGTCGCTGTGGGTCGATCCGGCCGCACCAGATCGCCTGTACGCTGCCGGCGGTACCGCCGTTGTCGTGGCGCGGCTCGTCAACGGGAGCTTCGTGACCAGTCGACACGAGTTCGAGGGTGCGCCTGTGCTGGACATGGCGGTCGATGCGCCGGGAGGTCGGCTTTTCGTCGCCACCGCGGGCTCGGGTGTCCTCCGGCTGGTGCCGGTGTGCCAGGACGGATTCCTCGATCCCGGCGAAGGCTGCGACGACGGCAACGCCTTCACCGGCGATTGCTGCGCGCCGTCGTGCGTCGACGAGGCCAACGGGAGCCCGTGCGAGGACGGCTTGTTCTGCACCGCGAGCGATACCTGCTCCGCGGCGGCTTGTGTGGCGGGCGGACCGCGCGACTGCTCCGCGGCGTCGGGAACGTGTGCGACTGGTGAGTGCAACGAAGCGCAGGATGCTTGCGAGCCGGCGCCGCAGAATGGCGGCCCCTGCAGTGACGGTAGCGCGTGTACGACAAGCGATCAGTGCGTCGTGGGTCAGTGCGTCGGCACATCTTCCCTGTGTGGCGACGGCAACATCTCGCTGGGGTGCTTGGAAGAGTGTGACGATGGCGGAACGACGGACGGCAATGGTTGCTCGGCGACTTGTCGCGTGGAGACGGGCTGGTCCTGCTCGGGGACGCCGTCGGTCTGCGTGGCGACCTGCGGCAATGGCGTCGTCGATGCGGGCGAAGCCTGCGACGATGGCGATCTCGGGAACCTCGACGGTTGCACGGCGACGTGTACGGTCGAGCCGGGCTGGACGTGTTCCGGCTCGCCGAGCGTCTGCGCAGCGGTCTGCGGCGACGGCATCCGCGTCGGGAACGAGCAATGCGACGCGGGCGACGCCGACGACGGCGACGCCGACGGATGCGAGGCGAACTGCACCCTCACGCCGAAGACCGTGACGGCTAACACCACACCGGCGGGCACGGTGAGCAGTGACCTCGAAGGCAACGGAGCCACCGCGCTCGATCCGCTCGAGACCGGGGTCACGACGCCGACCGGCGGGACCGTCAGCATCACGCGCCAACCGACGAGCGGCACTGGTGGTGTCGGCTTCGGGCTCCTCGGGCAGGAGCTGATCATCACCGCGCCGCCAGCGACCGCTGCGGCGCCGCTACGCTTCGCGTTCACCATCGATCCCTCGCTGGCGTCGGGCCTGACGCCCGCGAACATTCCGGTCTTCCGCAACGGTGCGGAGGTGCCTGCCTGCACTGGTACCGCCGGGGAAGCGTCGCCCGATCCTTGCGTGACCAGCCGCGGCCTACTCGCGAACGGCGAGGACATCGAGATCGTGGTGCTGACCTCGGCGGCGAGCACGTGGACCTTCGCGGTCGACGTCTGCGGCACTGCGCCGCGGGTCGATTGCCGGGCGCCGATCCAGAGCGGGAAGGCGTCGTTCCAGATCAAGAACGCGGCCGACCCGGCCAAGGATCAGCTGCAATGGAAGTGGCTGAAGGGCGCGGCGACGAGCGGCGGCGATCTCGGCGATCCGACGGCGGCCACCGACTACACGCTCTGCGTCTACGATGCGGGTGGCCTGCATCTGCGTTTGGCCGTGCCGCCCGCCGGCACCTGCGCCGGGAAGGCGTGCTGGGCCGCGAAGCCTGGAAGCTTCAGCTACAAGGACAAGGACGGCGCCGCCAACGGGGTTCAGCAGCTGCAGCTGAAGGCGGGTGTCCCCGCGGGGAAGGCAAAGATCCAGATGAAGGCGAAGGGCGGGGATATGTCGTTGCCGACACCCCTCGCCATCACGCCGCCGCTCATAGTGCAGCTGCACGCGTCGAACGGCACCTGCTGGGGCGCGACGTACAGCAGCCCCAGCAAGAACGATCCGGCCTCGTTCGCGGCCAAGGCGGATTGAGGATCCGAGGAGCGGAATGTGCACGCGAATGCTACCGACCGAGAGATACCTCCTCGAGGGTCACTTCCTTGAAGACCGCGGGATCGCCGAGACGTTTGGCGGCGTCCAGGATCTCGATGCCCGCAAGCCGCCCGTCCGCGTCGTAGTCGGCGGCGATGCCGTCGGCGAGATGCTGCGTCGTGACGGGGGTCTCTTTGAAACGAATGTAGAGCGCGTCGACGGCGTGGTCGTAGGTGATCTTCACGAGGGCTCCTTCAGAAGTAGTAGACGTACACGGTCACGACGACGATCACACCTGCCTCGTCGACGAAGATCGGCCGTACCCGCTTGGTGTCGTACCACTTCCCGTTCCAGTGTGCCCGATCACCCGGGACTCGGACGCGCCGCGGAAGGAAAGCTGCTGCATCGCATGGCTGGAGAATCGAATCGACGTGGGAGTCTTGGCCATTCGTCACATCGCATGAGGACGACGGCTCACCATTCAACGACGAAGCGGATCGAGGGAAGGATCGTCAGACATGACCAAGATGAATAGGAACACGATGAACGTCACCACCTGGCGGATCGGTGTTGTGATGCTGCTCGCGACAGCGATCATCGCGCCGGACGCGTACGCCTACCGGTCGACTTTCACCGTCGACAAGTGTCTCGCGGGGAAGATCAAGACGCTCGGCAAAGACGCCGCCGCCCAGACTGGCTGCCAGAGCAAGGCGGCGGCGAAGGGCGACCCGCTCGCCGGCGAGTGCGTGACCAAGGCGAGCGGCAAGCTGACGAGCGCCTTCGGCAAGCTCGACGTGAAGTATCCGTCGTGCCCGGGCGGCACCGGGAACGGGTCGGCATTCGCGGCTCGGACGCTCGCGTACACGGATTCCGTCGCTGCGACGGTCGGGTTCACTCCGGGCGGCAGCAAATGCGACGCCGCCAAGAACAAGTGCGTCGGCAAGTACGTCGCGGGCATCACGGGCTGCTACGCGAAGGCCGCCGGCAAGGGCGGTGTCGTCGACAACGCGCCGGGCGGCTGCACGGCCAAGACCGCGGCGAAGCTCGTCGACGGTCTCAAGGGCTGTCTCGACAAGGGGGCCGCGGCCGGCGACTGCGCAACCGCCGGCAGCCAGGGCGCGACGCTGAAGACGGCGGCCGATGCGTTCCTCGACACGCAGGCCTGCCTTCTCGATCCGGCGGGCCCGCTCGCGCGTCCGGAGGATCCGGTCGTCCTCACGGGTGCCGAGATCGCGGGCCTGAACGGCATCGCGCCGGGCGACCTCGTCGCGTTCCGCTACGACGGCGGCTGGGAGCAGGTGCCCGTGCAGGTGGACGAGCGGGCGGTCATCAGCTTCGACGACGTCTACGATCATGCCGGGGGCAGCCCTTTCTGCGGCGGCAATTGCGGCGGCGGTTTCACCCGCCTCGACTACACCGACGCAGGCACCTTCACCGGCCCCGATCCCGACGCGACCGTCGACGCCGACGACGAGGTCGTGTTCATGGCGGCGGACGTGGGAACGGCAAGAGCGGGCTCCGCGTCGGCGCCGGCGGGCGTCGTCGGCGGCACGGGTGTCGAGCTCGCGATCGTCGACCCGCTGAGCTGCGAGACGGGGTACGTCTACCTCTTCCAGCAGACCGGCGCGCTCGATCCCTCCGCCGGCGAGCAGTACGTCACGTACGATTTCGACTTGCTCTCCGGGCCGTACCTCACGACCTACAACCTCACGACCAATCCGAACCCCGAAGACACCACGGTCACCACCGACGTCTACGCGCGCCGCTTCATCGATCGCTGGGTGCAGGACGAGCTGCGCATCTTCAAGGGGGGTGCGACCGGCGTCGACATCCTCGACCGCCACAAGACGCAGTTCTTCCCCGACTACTGTGTCCGGACGGAGGACTCGTTCACCGGTCGCGACGGCTCGACGAACATCGAGGGCGCGTTCGTCGCCAACCGCGCCGGCCCCGTGCGCGCCATCCGTTCCTACGTCGGCGCCAACAGCGGACCGCGCGCGCAACGTCAGCACATCTACTATCGCGGCCGGGAAGACGAGACGAGCTTTCTGCGCGTACACGCGATCCCGTCGATCATGGTCTTCCACGACTACAGCGCGGCCGCGTTCGGCATGACCTACGCGAACGACAACAACCCGAGCGGCGTCACCATCGACGGCACGCCGGACGCGGTGGCGGCGGGTCCGCTCGATTGGGAGCTCGTCACCGGCCCGCAAGGCTCGCTCGTGGTCGCG
>JADLHM010000069.1 GCA_020848745.1 Deltaproteobacteria bacterium
CATCCGCGTGCGAGCCTCTATGGTCTCGCCCTCACCCGCCGTTCCACCCACCACGCCACCCTAGCTCAGCTGGCAGAGCAACCGATTCGTAATCGGTAGGTCGAGGGTTCGATTCCCTTGGGTGGCTTTGTACCTGGATCCTGGATGGGTTGGCCGCAAGCTCATCTCCGAAGAGGTGTACGACCGGGAGATGAAGAAAGCGATCGACGAATCACGCTGATCCTTCAGCTCGAGGCTGGCACGCCCATGGGCGATCGCCCTGGAGACGGCTCATCCCTCTTGAGGCTGCCGTACCCGGTGCCTATGGTGCCCCGGCCTGGGATCATCACGCCCGGAGAACGAGCTGATGCTTGGCGCCATCATCGGAGACGTCGTTGGTTCGATCTGGGAGTTCCGGCGCATCAAGACGAAGCGCTCCCCGCTGTTCTCGGAGCGCAACGGGATTACCGACGACGGCGTCCTGACGGTCGCGGTGGCCGATGCCCTGCTGCATGGCAGCGATCCAGCCGGATCGCTGCGCGACTGGGCGGGGCGCGTCCCCTTGGGTCGTCGTGTCGGAGGGTACGGTCAGAAGTTCCTGCGATGGGTGGCGGCGGCCACCGTGCAACCGCCCTACAACAGTTACGGCAACGGTGGCGCCATGCGCGTCAGCCCCGCCGCGTTCCTCGCCGACACGCTGCGCGATTGCCTCGCCATGGCCCAGCGGGTCACCGCGATCACCCACAATCACCCGGAGGACATGAAGGGGGCGCTTGCCACCGCCCACGCGATCTTTCTCGCGCGTCAGGGCGAGACGCCCGAGACCATCCGCGTCGCAGTGCCCGAGGCGTTCACCTGCGCCCTGACGACGGCGGGCTACGAGGACGCGGTGCGTAACGCCGTGTCGCTCGGGGGCGATGCCGATACGCTGGCGGCCATCGCCGGCGGACTCGCGGAGGCGCTTTTCGGCATACCGGAGGCGGTGCGCGCGGAAGGGATGCGATACCTCCCGGACGCGATGAAGGCCCTGCTTGTCAGCGCCTATGCAGAGTCGGATCGGGACGCTCGATAGGCGGTCTCGTGCATGGTGCCTCCTCCGTCGGAATGAACACTACGTGATCCTTGCACTCCCCTTGGGCGTTGCTTAGCGTCTCGCTGTCGTGCCTGAGACTCCCCTTCATGTGGCTTCGAGCGGCTCATGGAGGAGAGCTCCGTCGTGACACTCCCGGAATCGTCAAACTTGGACTGCCTCCCCGGCATAGCCGGGGGGACTCCCGGATTGCTCCAGGTATTCTTTCGCAACCGCCACGTTCGGCGCTCGTGACCGGAGGGCCCATGCGCGTGTTCATTCGAGTGATCGTCGTCGCCGTGTTCATCGCTGCGCCCTGGATGGCGCATGCCGGCAACGCTCAGAAGAAGTTCAACAGCCTCATTGCCAAGTTCGCCGTCACCGAGCCCTTCGATTTCGCCAAGCCGAGCTTCCGCGGCGCGTGTGCGTGCACGGTGGCTCTCCCGGCCGTTCCGGGCTTCCTCGTCCGCGAGATGTTCGATCACAAGATCTACTGTGCGATGCCGGGCTTCGACTCGGACGGCCGGCTCGTCGCCTACGGATACTGCCAGCAGTTCGTCGTCCTCGGGAAATAGGTACATGATCGAGGCATGCGCGGTGATTCTCGGAGGCTGATACCGCCCGTCGCGCTGCGCCTCCGGGTCGGCATCGAGCTCGGCGAGAAGCTGTTCATCGAGGGTGATGCGTATCGTCTTCGTCTCGAACCAGTTCGCCGAGCTCTCACCGCCCCGCGGCCCCCGTCCCCTCGCCCGCCCGCAGCACCGCCACCTGCCCCTGCCGCGCGTAGTCGATCGCCTCGCCGAGCACCCGCGCCGCTTCCTGCGGGGCGTGGAAGCCCATGCTGTTCTCTGCGGCGATGAAGTCGAGGCGCCACTGGGCGCGGCGCTGGAGCCTGAGCGCATCCTGCAGCGACTCGGCCGGGACGCCGCGCGACTTGGCGGCGACGACGGCGTCGATCAGATCGACGATCGCGGCGCCGCCGCGCTGCAGCAGCTCGTTGTTGCGCTGCTGGATGACGTCGGCGCGCGCCTTCAGCTCGTCCTCCGAGGTGCGGTGGCAGGTCTGGCAGGCGCGGTTGACGTTCAACAAGGGGCTGCGTACCCAGTGGTCGCTGATCTTGGTGGCGCCCTCGCGGACGTAGGGCATGTGGCAGTCGGCGCAGGAGACGCCGCTCCGCGCGTGGACGCCCTGGGTCCAGAGCTCGAACTCGGGGTGCTGGGCCTTCAGGACCTGCGCGCCGGTCTCGGTGTGGACGTAATCGGCGAACGGCTGGCCGTCGGGAAACTTGGTGCCGTCCCAGAATGCCTCGACGGCGTCGGCGGTGAGGCCACTGCCCCATGGGAAGGTGAGCGGCATCTTGGTCCCGCAGTAGTACTCGACGTGGCACTGGCCGCAGACGTACGAGCGCATCTCGTTGCGGGAGGCGTCGCGGTTGGGATCGTAGGGAACGGCGCGCTTGCCGTCGCGCCAGACCTGGATGCTGTTCAAGGCGGGAACGGGCGCGTCCGAGGCGGCCAGCGCCTGGATACCGCGAACGAAGCCGGGACGCGTGACCCGGAGCGACATGTCCTCCGGGTCGTGGCAGTCGACGCAGCTCACCGGGTGTCCGTGTCCCGACGCGTGCAGCTTGGCGTTCAGGTCCTGGTAGGTGAGCTTGAACGACTCCTCGAAGCCGCGCATGGCGTCGCCGCCGCCGAGTTCGCGGTAGAGCGGCATGATCGACGCGTGGCAGTGCAGGCACGAGCCGGACTGCGGCTTGGTGAGCCGCTTGGTCGCCTCCTGGTCGTACAGCATGTAGGCGTGGCCGCGGCGGTCACGGTAGTCGATCGAGAAGGCGTAGCCCGCGAACATGCGCTTCAGCCACGGATCGCGCTCGATCTTCTCCTCGGGCAGCGCCTCGCTGCCCTGGTGGCCGCCGAAGCGCGTCTTGGTGAGGAGCGACGTGCGCCGGTAGCCGTCGTACTCGGCGGGCCAGTTCTTCCCCCACTTCTCGGGGTCGGTGTCGTCCTCGCCGACCTCGACGACGCGCAGGAACGGCACGCGCTGCTCGGACTTGCGCTCGAAGATGTTGGTGAGGAGCGCGGTCGCGCCCGCGGCCGCGGCGGCGACCACGGCGATCAGCACCAGATAGAGGGCTCGACTCATCATGATCTCCCGTGCTCACGAAGCGGCGGCGAGGTCGGCGGGCGTGAGCGGCCCGCCGATTCCGGTCTTCTCCCCATGGCCGACGCCCGCGTGACAGTGCGTGCACGGCACGTCCCCCGGCAGGCTCGACGCCCCGGCGATCCGGTGGACGAGGTCGCCATGACACCGGAGGCAGTTCTCCTGCAGGATGGCGCGCCCGTTCGCCTGCACGACGATCGGCTCGACGAAGCGCTGGGTGGTGAACTTCTCGCCGTGCCGCCAGCCGTTCTCCATCTTCGCGAGGTACTTGCGTACGAAGGCGTGCGGCAGGTGGCAGTCGACGCAGACGGCCACCTGATGGTGGCTCGCCTTCTGCCACGCGTCGTACTGCGGGCGCATGATGTGGCAGTTGACGCACGCCGCGGGGTCGGTGCTGAAGTACGAGAGCCCGCGGGCGTACTGGAACGTATAGCCGCCGATTCCCGCCGCGACGCCGATCACGACGGCGAGCAGGAGCGGCAGCATGCGCGACGATCGGGGTGTCTCGCGCGGCGCCATGCGCTCCCTGGTTAGCGGTTCAGCCGCCCGACTGCCAACGCAGCACGGCCGCGATCGGCCAGAGCAGCATCCAGACGTTCAGCACGAGGCCATCGCGGATCCAGAGCGCGAGGGCGCCGTCGACGAGCACGAAGGCGGCGACCGACGCCTGCACAGGGAGCACCGCAGCGAGCCCGTAGCCGGCCAGGTAGGCGACCACGTCGGCGACGGAGTTCGCGATGCTGTCGCCGTAGTAGTCGAGCGCGATCGTGGCGGTCCGGTAGCGCCCGATGACGGCGTCGGTGTTCTCGAGGATCTCCCAGGCGACCTCGAGGAGGAAGCCCGCCCACGCGCGCCCGGTCGCCCCGGCGCGGCCGCGCAGCACGACCCACACGAGCGCGTAGAAGACGAGCCCGTGCAGCACGTGCGTGAAGGCGTAGGGATCGACGAGGTGCTGTGAGTTGTGGCGGCTCAGGATCTCATCGGCGCCCGACCAGAGGTGCGGGTCGCCCGCCCGGCACCACCACACGCGGCCCATGGCGGCGAGCGCTCCCGCCATGACCGCGAGCACGGCGACGGCACCCGCCGCGTGCCGCACCAGCCGTGTCCGCTCCGTTCGCATGAGAGCCGCTCCGCCCGCGCGTTCCGACGACGCGCTCAGGAGGCGCGCCGCGCCGCGAGGGTCGCCCTTGCGCCGCGGACCCGCGCGGCCCCGTGCGAGCGGACGCCCCGCCACCAGAGGCTCAGCCGGTCGAGGTACAGGTAGACCACCGGCGTCGTGTAGAGCGTCAGCATCTGGCTCACCAGGAGGCCGCCGACGATCGTGATGCCGAGCGGGCGGCGGAGCTCCGAGCCCATGCCGGTGCCGAGCGCGAGCGGCAGCCCCCCGAGCAGCGCCGCCATCGTCGTCATCATGATCGGACGGAAGCGCAGGAGGCAGGCCTCGTAGATCGCCTCCTTCGGCGCCTTACCGTCGCGCCGCTCCGCCTCGAGCGCGAAGTCGATCATCAGGATGGCGTTCTTCTTGACGATGCCGATCAGCAGGATGATGCCGATCAGCGCGATCACGTTGAGCTCGCCGCCGGTCACCAGCAGCGCCAGGATCGCGCCGACGCCCGCCGACGGCAGCGTCGAGAGGATCGTGAGCGGGTGGATGTAGCTCTCGTAGAGGATGCCGAGCACGATGTAGACGGTCACGAGCGCCGCCAGGATCAAGAGCGGCTGGTTGGCGAGCGACGCCTGGAACGCCTGCGCCGTGCCGGCGAAGGTCGCGCGCACGCCCGGCGGGATGTCGAGATCGCGCACGGCGGCGGTGATCGCGTCCACGGCTTCGCCGAGCGCGACCCCCGGCGCCAGGTTGAAGGACACGGTCGTCGCCGGAAACTGTCCCTGGTGGGTGACGGCGAGCGCCGTCGTGCCGGACTCGATGCGCGCGAAGGCGGCGAGCGGGACCGGCGTGCCGTTCACCGCGCGGACGTAGACGTCGCGCAGCGTCTCCGGCCGCTGCCAGAAGCTCGGGGCCACCCCCATGACGACGTGGTACTGGTTCAGCGCGGTGTAGATCGTCGAGACCTGGCGCTGCCCGAAGGCGTCGTAGAGCGCGTCGTCGATCATCTGGGTCGTGACGCCGAGCCGCGCCGCGGTGTCGCGGTCGATCACGAGCGTGGCCTGGAGGCCGCCGCTCATCTGATCGCTGTTCACGTCGGTGAGGATCGGCATGGTGCGGAGCTCGGCGAGCACCTTGGGCGCGGCCTCGTCGAGGTCGTCGAGGTCGTCGCCCTGGAGCGTGAACTGATAGAGCGCGCCACTCGGACGGCCGCCGATGCGGATGTCCTGCACCGGCTGCAGGAAGAGGCTCGCGCCCGCGACCGTCGCGACCTTCGGCCGCAGGCGCGCGGCGATGGCGTCGCCCGACACTTTGCGCTCCGCGAGCGGCTTCAAGGCGACGAACATGCGCCCCGTGCTCGAGCCCTGCGACCCGCCGGTGAACGCCACGACGGTCTCGACCGCCGGGTCGCTCCGCACGATGTCGACGAGCTCCCCGAGCTTCTCTTGCATCGCGATGAACGAGGCCGCCTGGTCGGCCTGGATGTTGCCGATGAGCCGTCCGGTGTCCTGTTGCGGGAAGAAGCCCTTCGGCACGACGCCGTAGAGATGGACGTTGAGCGCGACCATCAGGCCGGCGACGAGCAGCGTGAACCGCGGGTGCGCGAGCGTCCAGGCGAGGCTCCGCGCGTACGCGTGGTGCAGCCCGCCGAAGGCGCGCTCGGCGGCGTGCGCCATGCGCCCGGGCGGCCGGATGCCGTGCCCGCGCCGCAGGATCCGCGCGCACATCATGGGGGTCGTGGTGAGCGACACGACGAGGGAGATCAGCACCGCCAGCGACAGCACGACCGCGAACTCGCGGAAGAGCCTGCCGACGATTCCGCCCATCAGAAGGATCGGGATGAACACGGCGACGAGCGACACGCTCATCGACAGCACCGTGAAGGCGATCTCGCGCGCGCCGCGCAGCGCCGCCTCGCGCGGCGGCACGTCGCGCTCGAGGTGCCGCATGACGTTCTCCAGCACGACGATCGCGTCGTCGACCACGAACCCGGTCGAGATGGTCAACGCCATCAGCGACAGGTTGTCGATCGAGTAGTCGAGCAGGTACATCGCGCCGAACGTGCCGACCAACGACAGCGGCACGACGACGCTCGGGATCGCGGTCGCACGCGGATCGCGCAGGAAGAGAAAGACCACCAGGATCACGAGCGCGATCGCCATCACCATCGCCATCTCGACGTCGTGAACCGAGGCGCGGATCGAGGCGCTGCGATCGATGACGACGTCGAGGTCGATCGCGCTCGGAATCGCGGCCTGCAGGTACGGCACCCGTTCGCGGATGCGGTCGATCGTCTCGATGACGTTGGCGCCGGGCTTCCGGAAGATGATGACCATGACGGCGGGTTTGCCATTCGCGAAGCCGACGGTGCGCACGTCCTCGACCGAGTCGACGACGTCGGCGACGTCGCTCATGCGGACGACGGCGCCGTCCCGGGAGCGGATGACGAGCGATCGGTAGGGCGCGGCGGTCATGAGCTGGCCGTCGGTGTCGAGGTTCCACGCCTCGGTCGCGGTCGCGATCTCGCCCGTCGGCCGGTTGCTGTTGGCGGCGCCGAGCGCGGCGCGCACCTCGTCGAAGCCAATGCCGTACTTGGTGAGCGCCGTAGGGTTCAGCTCGACGCGCACCGCCGGCAGCGAGCTGCCCCCGAGGAAGACCTGTCCGACCCCGTCCACCTGCGAGAGCTCCTGCTGCACGATCGACGCGGCCGCGTCGTAGAGTCGGCTCGGCGGCAGCGTGTCGGAGGTGAGGCTCATGACCAGGATCGGCGCGTCGGCCGGGTTCACCTTGCGGTAGTTCGGGTTGTTCGGGAGCGCCGCCGGCAACTGGCCGCGCGCGGCGTTGATCGCCGCCTGCACGTCGCGCGCGGCGGAGTCGATGCTGCGGCCGAGGTCGAATTGCAGGGTCACCTGCGTCGCCCCGAGCCCGCTCGTCGACGTCATCTCGGTCACGCCGGCGATGCGGCCGAACATGCGCTCGAGCGGCATCGCGACCGCCGACGCCATGGTCTCGGGACTCGCGCCGGGCAGATGCGCCGACACCTGGATCGTCGGGAACTCGACCTGCGGCAGCGGCGCCACCGGCAGACCCTGGAACCCGATCGCGCCCGCGAGGGCGATCGCCAGCGTCAGCAGCGAGGTCGCGACCGGCCGGCGGATGAAGGCCGCGGAGAGGTTCACTCGGACTCCAGGCCGAACGGCGGCGCGGCCCTCGCCTCGCCGTCCCGGATCTCCTCCGCGCGGCCGGAGCGCCGGGCGAAGCGCTCCGCCAGGCGATCGAACGCCAGATAGATCACCGGCGTCGAGTAGAGGGTGAGCACCTGGCTGACGAGGAGCCCGCCGACGATCGTCACGCCGAGGGGGTGGCGAAGCTCGGAGCCCATGCCGGTGCCGAGCGCGAGCGGCAATCCGCCGAGAAGCGCCGCCATGGTCGTCATCATGATCGGCCGGAAGCGCAACAGGCACGCCTCGTAGATCGCCGCCTCGGGCGACTTGCCCTCGTGGCGCTCCGCCTCGAGCGCGAAGTCGATCATCATGATGGCGTTCTTCTTGACGATGCCGATCAGCAGGATGATGCCGATCAGCGCGATCACGTTGAGCTCGCCGCCGGTCGCCAGCAGCGCGAGGATCGCGCCGACGCCCGCCGACGGCAGCGTCGAGAGGATCGTCAGCGGGTGGACGTAGCTCTCGTAGAGCACGCCGAGCACGATGTAGACGGTCACGAGCGCGGCCAAGATCAGGAACGGCTGGTTCGCGAGCGACGCCTGGAACGCCTGCGCGGTGCCCTGGAAGCCCGCGCGGACGCTCGCGGGAAGGCCGACGTCGTCGGCCGCTCGATTGATCGCGTCGACCGCGTGCCCGAGCGACGCGCCCGGCGCCAGGTTGAACGACAGCGTCACGGACGGAAACTGCCCCTGGTGGGAGACCGCGAGCGCGGTCGTGCCGGGTCGGACCGTCGTGAACGACGCAAGCGGCACCGCGGCGCCGCTCGTCGAGCGCACGTAGATGTGATCGAGCGCCTCGGGGCCCCGCTGGAAGCTCGGGTCCACCTCGAGGACGACCCGGTATTGGTTCAGCTGGGTGAAGATCGTCGACACCTGGCGCTGGCCGAACGCATCGTAGAGCGTGTCGTCGATCATCTGCGGCGTGATGCCGAGCCGCGACGCGGTGTCGCGGTCGATCGCGAGCGTCAGCTCCAGGCCGCCGGCCTGCTGGTCGCTCGCGACGTCGCGGATCTCGGGCAGGTGATGGAGACGCTCGAGCATGCGGGGCGCGAGCTCGCGCAGCGCCTCCGGGTCGGGCGACGCCAGGCTGTACTGGAACTGGGTGCGGCTCACCCGGTCCTCGACGGTCAGGTCCTGCACCGGCTGCATGTAGAGCGTCGCGCCCTCGACCTCGGCGAGGGCCGGTTGCAGCCGCCGGATGACCTCGACCGCGCTCGCGTCGCGCGTCTCGAGAGGCTTCAGGTTGATCTGGATGCGGCCGGCGTTCGTCGTCGTGTTGACGCCGTCGATCCCGATGAACGACGACAGGCTCTCGACCGCGGGATCGCGCAGCACCACCGCCGCGAGCCGCTGCTGCCGCTCCGCCATCGCCGCGAACGAGACCGACTCCGGCGCCTCCGACACGCCGAGGATCACGCCGGTGTCCTGCACCGGAAAGAAGCCCTTCGGCACGACGACGTAGAGGAGGACGGTCGCCGCGAGCGTCGCGACGAAGCCGATCAACGTGGCGGTCTGGTGGCGCAACACCCACCGGAGCGAGGTCCCGTAGCGCGCGATCACCCGCTCGAAGGCCGTCGCCGAGCGGCGCGCGAGCCAGCGCTCCTCGTCCGCCGGCACGTTGCGGAGGAGCCGCGCGCACATCATCGGCGTGAGCGTCAGCGAGACGACCGCCGACACGAGGATCGTCACCGCCAGCGTCACCGCGAACTCGCGGAAGAGCCGGCCCACGATGTCGCCCATGAACAGCAGCGGAATCAGCACCGCCACCAGCGACACCGTCAGCGAGATGATCGTGAAGCCGATCTCCTTGGAGCCCGCGAGCGCGGCCTCGCGCGGCGATGCTCCGTTCTCAATGTGGCGCGTGATGTTCTCGATCATCACGATCGCGTCGTCGACGACGAAGCCCGTCGAGATCGTGAGCGCCATGAGCGACAGGTTGTCGAGGCTGTAGCCGAGGAGATACATCGCGCCGAAGGTGCCGACGACCGAGAGCGGCACGGCGACGCTCGGGATCACGGTCGCGGAGAGCTTGCCGAGGAAGAGAAACATCACCATCACCACGAGCGCGACGGTGAGCATGAGCTCGAACTGCACGGCGTGGACCGAGGCGCGGATGGTGTTGGTGCGGTCGGTGAGCACGCGCACCTCGATGCCCGCCGGCAGCGCCGCTGTGAGCTGCGGCAGCAGGCTCGTGATGCGGTCGACGACGCCGATGATGTTGGCGCCGGGCTGGCGCTGGATGCTGACGAGCACGGCGGGCTCGGCGTTCATCCACGCCGCCTGCTTCACGTTCTCGGCGTCGTCGACGACGTCGGCGACGTCCATGACGCGCACCGGCCGGTCATTGCGGTACGCGATCACGAGCCCGCGGTAGTCCGCGGCGGACATCAGCTGGTCGTTGGCGCCGATCATCCAGGCGCGCTTCGGACCGTCGAAGCTGCCCTTCGCCTGGTTGACGTTGGCGGCCGCGATGGCGCGCCGCAGGTCCTCGAGCGCGAGGTCGTAGGCGGCGAGCGCCGTCGGGTTGGCGCGCACGCGCACGGCCGGCTTCTGCCCGCCGCCGAGGCTCACGAGCCCGACGCCGGGGAGCTGCGAGATTTTCTGGGCGAGGCGGGTGTCCGCCAGATCTTGAACCCTGGAGAGGGGAAGCGTCTTCGACGTGAGCGCGAGCGTCAGGACGGGCGCGTCGGCGGGGTTGATCTTGCTGTAGACGGGCGGGTTCGGGAGATCGTTCGGCAGGAATGTCCCCGCCGAGTTGATGGCGGCCTGCACGTCCTGCTCGGCGACGTCGATCTCGAGCTCGAGCGCGAACTGCAGCACGATCACCGAGCTCCCGAAGGAGCTCGTCGACGTCATCTGCTTCAGCCCCGGCACCTGCCCGAACTGGCGCTCGAGCGGCGCCGTCACCGACGACGCCATCACGTCCGGGCTGGCACCCGGGTAGAACGTCACGACCTGGATGGTCGGGTAGTCGACCTGCGGAAGCGCCGAGACCGGCAGCTGCCGGTACGCCACGATCCCCGACAGCAGGAGCGCGACCATGAGCAGCGAGGTCGCGACCGGCCGCAGGATGAACGTGCGCGAGACGTTCACGAGGGCGGCGCTTTCCCCGGCGCGGGCGCCTGCGCCGGCCCGGCGGCGTCGGCGCCGCGGAGCTTCACGGCGCTGCCGGCGCGGAGCTTGTCGACGCCGTCGACCACGACCCGCTCGCCGGCGGCGAGGCCGCTCGCGATCGCGCTTTCGCCCTCCGCCGCGGGCCCGACGACGACGGGGCGCACCTCGACGGTCGCGTCGTCCTTCACGACGTAGACGAACGTGCCGTCCTTGCCGCGCTGGGCGGCCGCGCCGGGGACGATCACGACGTTCTCGCGGACGTCGAGCCGCAGGCGGACGTTCACGAACTGGTTCGGGAAGAGCGCTTGGTCGCGGTTGTCGAAGACGGCCTTCAGGCGCGCCGTGCCGGTCGCGGGATCGATCTGGTTGTCGGTCGACTGTAGCGTCCCGATCGCGAGCTGCTTCTGCCCGGCGCGGTCGTAGGCCTCGACGGTGAGGGGCGCGCCGCCGCCGCGACTCTTGTCGAGGACGGCGCGGAGATCGTCCTCCGGCACCGTGAAGACCACGGTGATCGGCTCCACCTGCGTGATGACGCAGAGGCCCTGCGCGTCGCTCGCGTGCACCACGTTCCCGGCGTCGACACGGCGGAGGCCGACGCGGCCGCCGATCGGCGCCGTCACGCGGCTGTAGGTGAGCTGGAGCTTCGCCTGATCGATGAGAGCCTGGTCGACCTGGACGGCGCCCTCGTACTGGCCGACCGTCGCCTGCTGGTCGTCGTACATCTGGCGGGCGACGATGCCCTGGTCGAGGAGCTCGCGGTTCCGCTGCAAGGTCCGCTTCGCCACCTCGAGCAGCGCGCGGTCGCGCGCCATCTGTCCTTCGGCCTGGGCGAGCTGCACCTGGAAGGGCCGCGAGTCGATCTCGACGAGAAGGTCGCCCTCCCGCACGGTCTGCCCCTCCTCGAAGGCGACGCGCACGATCTGCCCGTCGACCCGGCTCTTCACCGTCACGGTGTTGTAGGCGGTGACGGTGCCGAGCGCCGAGAGGTAGACCGGCATGTCGCCCTGGCGCGCGGCCACCGCGACGACCGGCACCGGCGGAGCGGCGGGCTTTCCGGCGCCGGGCGCCGCGCTCGGGGCGGTCTCCCCCGTCGAGGCCAACAGCCGGTAGGCCGCGAACGCCAGGACCGCCAATCCGATCAACCACACCCACGTACGTCGCCGCGGAGGCGCGGCGGCCAAGGTCGTATCCATTTGGAAGGGCAGCATCGTGCCACGACGACGCCTGTCAAGGGAGCGGGTCCCGCGCGACCCTCGTGTGTCGGTTGGTGGCAACGCAGGGAGTGTCCGTCTGCCGCGCGCGGACGTTCGATCGCCGGCGGATGGGTCCGGGCTCGCTCGCGTCCGTCAGGAGGTCTGGGGCCTCGCGCTCGGGTACAATCTCGCGCGATTCGCCATCGCCCGCGCCGCCGTCCAAGCGGGCGTGCCGGCGCTGCGCACTCGCCAACGGCATGCGCTTCTGCTGATCCGTGGCTTCTGGGCCAGCCCGACTTCATCCCTCTGCGGGCGCTTCAGGAGCCGGCGCGGGCCGGGATTCGCGTATCTCGCGGCATTCTCCCGCGGGTAGTCGCGCGCTTCGTCGTGCGGCAATGGCACCGCCTCCTTCAGGCGACGTCGACGAGCTTCGACTCGTGGATGCGCGCATCGTTCGTGACCAGCGTCGCACGGAGCACGCGCGCGGTGGCGACGATGATCCGATCGGCCGGATCCCAGTCACGCGTCGCGGAAAGCGCCGTCAGCTCCTTGGCGACTGCGGGAGTGATGCCATGGCGACGGACCAGGGGCTCGGCGGCGGCACGCTCGAGCCACTCGTCCAGCGCCATGCCACCCAGGTCCAATCGCCCGCGCTCCACGTGCGACGCGATCTCCCAGAAGCTGATCTCGGAAACCCAGAGGTCTCCGTGCTTGCCGGCGCGATCGATGAGCCGCCGCTGGGGCGCATCGAGCCTGCGCGGATCGAACACCCAGCGGTGCAGGATGTGGGTATCGAGGAGTACCCTCACGCTCGCCGGCGACGCCGCGACGGCGTAGCGCCGAAGTTCGCGCCATCCGCGCTCCAGTCCGACGCCCGGCTCGTCGGTCCGTCGATGTCCTTGACGACCTTGCCGAGTCCCCGGAGGGTGTCTTGGGGGTGCTGCATCACGACGCTGGCGCTGGGAGTGACGCGCACCAGAGGCTTGCCGCGCTTCACCACCACGATCGGCTGTCCCGTGCGTGCCACGTCCTCGAGCAGGGCGAGGCAGTGAGTCTTGAATTCCGAGACGGAGACCTGCTTCAAGGCGTCGGTTCCCATATGGTCATCTCTTTGACCATTTTGCCCTCGGCCGCAAGCGGGGCCTCGCACGCACCATTGAGCAATGGCACCGCTTCCTCACCGGGTCGCTTCCGGGCGGCCTCGACGAGTTCCTGGCGGACGACGTGGCCTTCTACTCCCCGGTCGTCTTCACCCCGCAGAAGGGGAAGGCCGTGACGATGCTGTACCTGAACGCCGCGGGGACGGTCTTCAGGGGCGCGGGCGACGGATCGAGACGGATCGAACGGATCCAAAGGATCGGATGGATGCCGCAGGCGGGCGGGTCGCGGATGGGCCCGGGGAGCCGCGGCTCGCGTATTGCGCAAGACGGAGAAACTCCGGCGGGCTTTACGCGTCCCCGGCGACCGTAGGACTCGTCCGCGACCCGCCTACCTGCCGCCACCGCTTCCGGCTGCCCTGCCGCGTGCCCATCACCACGGAGACGCACCCGAGCGCCCGCGCCGTTGACCAGGCCGCAGCCGGCGTGCGATCAGGCGAGAGCGCTCGCGAGCGGGCGACGACCGAACCACGATGCCGCCAGCGGACCCCTACTTTCCGATGCCTGTCTTCGCCCCCGAGGGCGCCGCCGCGGCGCCGCGCGTCTTCGTCGCGCCGGCACGCTACGTCCAGGGGCCGGGCGTGCTGGCGCACGTCGGCCGCTACCTCTCGCCCCTGCGCACGCGCCACGCCGCGATCCTGATCTCGGCCGGCGGGGCGCGCCGCCACGGGCCGACGCTCACCGCGTCGCTCGCCGCCGCCGACGTCGCCGCGACCGTCCGCACCTTCGGCGGCGAGTGCTCGCTCGCGGAGATCGAGCATCACGCCCGCGCGCTCGCGAGCGCGGGCGTCGACTGTCTGGTCGCGGTCGGCGGCGGCAAGTGCGTCGACGCGGGAAAGGCCGTCGCCTTCCGCCTCGACGCGCCGGTGGCGATCGTGCCGACGCTGGCGTCGAACGACGCCCCCTGCTCGGCCCTCTCCGTGCTCTACACGTCCGACGGGGTGTCGAGCGGCGTCGAGTTCTATCCGAGCAACCCGGCGCTCGTCGTCGTCGACACCGCGATCGTCGCCGCCGCGTCGGAGCGCTTCCTCGTCTCCGGGATGGGCGACGCGATGGCGACCTGGTACGAGGCCGCCGTCTGCCTGCGGAACCCGCGGGCGATGACGACGCTCGGCGCGCGGCCCACGATCGCCTCCGCCGCGATCGGCGAAGCCTGCGCGGCGACGCTCTTCGCCGAGGGGCGGGCCGCGGCCGCCGCCGTCGCCTCCCGGGTCGTCAATCCGCCGCTCGAAGCGGTGGTCGAGGCCAACACGCTCTTGAGCGGACTCGGCTTCGAAAGCGGCGGGATCGCCGCCGCGCACGCCTTCGCGCAGAGCTTCACCCAGCTCGCCGCGACCAACGCCGGCTTCCTGCACGGCGAGATGGTGGCGATGGGCACGCTCGCGCAGCTCGTCGTGGAGGCGCGGCTCGACGAAGCGCGACGGGTCGCCCGCTTCTTCGCAGAGGTCGGCCTGCCCGTGCACCTCGGGCAGCTCGGCGTCGATGCCGCGGACGCCGCCGCGCTCGACACCGTCGCCGGCGGCGCCGCCCTCTTCCCCTATATCGGCAACATGCCGGCGCCGGTCGACGCGGCGGCCCTGCGCTCGGGTCTGCTCGGCGCCCACGAGCTCGGACTCGCCGTGCGCGCCGAAGTCGGCGACGCGTCGTACCGGCGCCTGCACGGCGCCGGCTGACCGCCGCGCGCGCGTTGACTCGCCCGCGAGCGCGAGCGAGAGACTCGCGATCGTCATCCGCCGAGGAGGAACGTCCCATGGCCGTGCTGCGCACTCCGGAGTCGCGTTTCGCGAACCTGCCCGACTATCCGTTCGCGCCCCACTACCTCGATCTCGCCAAGGCCGTCGGCCGGAGCGGCGAGGCGCGGATGCACTATCTCGACGAGGGCCGGGGGAACCCGATCCTCTGCCTGCACGGCGAGCCGAGCTGGTCGTTCCTCTACCGCCGCATGATCCCCATCCTGAAGACGCGCGGCCGCGTGCTCGCCCCCGACCTCTTCGGCTTCGGCAAGTCCGACAAGTTCACCGAGCGCGCCGACTACTCGTACGCGATGCACCACGACGCAATCCTCGGCTTCATCGAGGCGCTCGACCTCCGCGACATCACGCTCGTCTGCCAGGACTGGGGCGGGCTGATCGGACTGCAGATCGCCGGCCAGCACCCGGAGCGCTTCGCGCGCCTCGTCGTCATGAACACCGCCCTGCCGACCGGCGAGGAGGAGGTCGGCCCCGGATTCCTCGCCTGGCGCGAGTACGTTGCCAACACGCCCGACCTGGCGATCGGGCCGCTCTTCGGGCGTGCGATCTTTCCGGAGGATCGCCGCACGCCGGAGATCCTCGCCGCCTACGACGCGCCCTACCCCGACCGCTCCTACAAGGAGGGCGCGCAGGCGTTCCCGAGCCTCGTCCCGATCACGCCCGACGCTCCGGGCGCCGCCGAGAACCGCGAGGCGTGGAGGACGCTCGAGCGCTGGAGCAAGCCCTGCCTCGTGATGGCCGGCGACAAGGACATCGTGCTCGGCATCCCCGCCGGCCGGACCTTCGAGAAGCGCATCCCCACCGCGGGGAAGCTCGTCGTCATCGAGAACGCCGGCCACTTCCTCCAGGAGGACAAGGGCGAGGAGGTCGCCGAGCGCATCGTCGCCTGGCTCGACGGATGAGCCCCACCGACGGCGTGCCGTGCCTCCGCTACACGACCTTCAGCTCGGCCCAACCGGGCGCGTGCCCGAGCGCGCGTTCCACCTCGCGCTCGCGATGCGCCGCCACGGCGCCGATGCGCTCGCCGAGCGACGCCGTCGGCACCACGTGGACGTTGTCGAAGTTGGCGACCGAGACGCGCGCGAGCCCCTCGCGCCGTCCCACGGCAACTTCCTGCGGGATGCCGCGCACGGTGCTCGTGATCTGACAGACGATGACCTTGCTGAGGTAGGCGTAGGTCGGGGTGCGCGTGAGCAGGAGCACCGGCCGCCGACCGATCGGCGCCGCCGCGCGACGTGCCTCTCTAGTCGTCGGCGCCGCGATGGCGGTTGCGCCCGCGCGGGTCGTTCGGGTGCCAGGTGCGCCGGCCCGTGAAGAAGAGCGACGTCGCGCGGTGCGACGAGCCCTGGGCGTTGCCGCCGACCCACTCCGCGGCGCGCGACGGCGAGTGGCCGTAGGCGAGGTCGGAGGGCGGCGTGTGGAGGAAGTTCACGAAGCCGAGCAGCGCGAGCAGCGTGACGCCGAAGATCACCCCGAGGAGCCCGCGGGCGAACTTGAGCGCCCGCTCGCGCTCCTCGCGCCGTGCGCGCGCGCGCGCGCGGAACCCGAGACTCCGAAGCTCCCCCTCCACCTCACGCCGCGTCAACATAGGGAATGCTTTAGCATCGCCCCGGATGGCGAGTCACGAGGAACGGCGGCGCCGCACACGGGCGATCGGCGCGTGGACAGCCCGGGCGGTGCCCGCTAAACCTCGGAGCCGATGCGCGCTCCCATCGTCCTGATCATCCGCGACGGCTGGGGCATCGGCCGCGACTACCCCGGCAACGCCGTCATGCTCGCGCACCCCGAGGTCCTGCCCCGCATCCTCGCCACCTACCCGCACACCGTGCTCGGCGCCGCCGGCCGGGCGGTCGGTCTCAGACCGGGCTACCAGGGCTCGTCGGAGGTCGGGCACCTCAACATGGGCGCCGGCCGCATCGTCGAGCAGGAGATCGTGCGGGTCGACAAGCTGATCGAGAGCGGCGAGATCTTTCGCCACCCCGCGCTCCTCGCCGTGACCGGGCACTGCAAGAAGCGCGGCTCGGCGCTCCATTTCATGGGCCTCCTCCAGGATCAGGGCGTGCACGCGACCGAGGAGCACCTCTACGCGCTCCTCGAGCTGGCGCGGCGCGAGGGCCTGTCCAAGGTCTTCGTGCACGTCTTCTCCGACGGCCGCGACACGCCGCCGAGGAGCGCCCTCACCTACATCGACCGCCTGGAGCGCAAGATGCAGGCGATCGGCGTCGGCGCGATCGCGTCGGTGACGGGTCGCTACTACGCCATGGATCGCGCCCTCAACTGGGACCGCATCCAGCGCTCGTACGATTGCCTGCTGCACGGCACGGGGCTCCTCGCGCCGTCCGCGAAGGCGGCGATCGCGCAGGCCTACGCGCGTGCCGACGCGACGATCGCCGCCCGCGCCGCCGGCAGCGCTCCCGAGGGCGCGCTCGTCGAGAGCGACGAGTTCGTGCAGCCGACCCTGATCACGGGGCCCGACGGCCGTCCGCTCGCGACGATTCAGGCCGGCGACGGCGTCGTCCACTTCAACTACCGCCAGGACCGCGCCATCCAGCTGACCCGCGCCTTCGTCGAAGACGAGTTCACGGACTTCGCGCGCGGCCCGCGCCCCGACGTCGTGTATCGCGGACTGACCCGCTATTACGACGAGTTCGCGTACGCGGTGCTGCCGCCGATGAACATGGACGAGCTGGTCGGCGAGATCGTCAGCAAGGCCGGCATGTGGCAGCTGCGGATCGCCGAGTACCAGAAGTACCGGCACGTCACGAGCTTCTTCAACGGCAAGCGGGTCGCGCCCTACCCCGGAGAGGACCGTATCCTCGTGCCGAGCACGACGCTCACCGAGGACCAGAAGCCCGAGATGAGCGCCCGCGAGGTGACCGAGCTCGCGGTGGTCGCGATCCGCGACGGGATCGCCGCGGTGCGGACGCGCGTGGCGACATCGCCCGGGTGTGAGCTCGAAACCGAGCCGAGCCGAGCGCTCCCGGCGGAGCGCGGTCGCGACACCTATGACCTCGTCGTCCTCAACTACGCCAACTGCGACATGGTCGGGCACACGGGCGTCCTCGACGCGGCGGTCAAGGCCGTCGCGGTCACCGACGAGTGCATCGGGAAGGTGATCGAGGCGACGCGCGCGCGCAACGGCACCGTGATCGTCACCTCCGACCACGGCAACGCCGAGCAGATGCTCGACCCCGACACGGGCGCGGTGCAAACGGCGCACACGACCAACGACGTCGAGTGCGTGCTGGTGAGCGACGCGCGCCGGACGACGACGAAGCTCCGGCCGCACGGCGTGCTCGCCGACGTCGGCCCGACGCTGCTCGAGCTGCTCGGGCTCCCGATCCCCCCGCCGGTGACCGCGGAGAGCCTGATCCAGCACTGACGGAACACGGCTTCCCTCGACCGCACGTCCCGGTCAGGATCGGGGCATGCCGCCGCAGGCGTCCGCCGGGCCGTATCCCGCGCCGGTCGCGGACGAGATCGTGCTCGTGCTCGCGGCCGAGGGCATCGCGGCGACCCTCGAGCCCTCCGGGGGCGGCCTCGCGATCGTGATCGACGAGGCGGAAGCGCGCCGCGCCGAGGCGATCCTCGCCGACGAGTATCCCGCGGGCGTGCACCACGCCTTCGCGGTGCGCGCCGCCGAGCAGGTCGCCGCGCGCGCCCGGGTGGCGGCGCCCGAGCAGGACCGATGGTTCGGACCGGGCTCGTGGGTGCTCTTCCTGCTGACGGCGGTCTGCGCCGGCGTCTTCCTCGCCGAGGAGCGCGCCGGCGGCTCCGAGCTCCGCGAGGTGCTGCTGCGCTTCGGAGCGTCGCGTCCGGCCCACGTCCGCAGCGGCGAGTGGTGGCGCTTCGCGACCGCGCTCTTCGTCCACATCGGCCCGCGCCATCTCCTCGGCAACATGGCGACGCTCCTCGTGCTCGGCCCGGCGCTCGTCGCCGCCCTCGGGCCCTGGCGCTTCCTGTTCGTCTACCTCGCGGCCGGTGTCGCCGGAAACGCGCTCAGCTACGCGGTGACGCCGCCCGACGTCGTGAGCGCGGGCGCATCGGGCGCCATCCTCGGCGTGCTCGGCGCGCTCGGCGGCCAGCGCCTGCGCTTCGCGGCGAGCGCGCGCTATCGCGGCTGGCAGGTGGTCGCCGCGCTCCTCGCCTACCTCGCGGTCGCCGTCGGTGCGGAGCCGGGCGTCGACACGATGGCGCACCTCGGCGGGCTCGTCGCCGGCCTCACGCTCGGCCTCATCGTCCCGCCGACGGCCCGCGCCGCTACAGCCAGCCCGCCCGCTTGAACTGCCAGTACAGCATCGCGCACGCGACGACCATGATGACGAGCGCCATCGGATACCCGAGCCACCAGCCGAGCTCCGGCATGTGCTCGAAGTTCATGCCGTAGATGCCGGCGACCATCGTGGGCACGGCGATGATGGCGGCCCAGCTCGCGAGCTTCTTGGTCACCTCGTTCTGTTGCACGGAAATGAGCGAGAGATTCGCCTCGAGCGCGCCGTTCAGGAGCTCGCGCAGGTTGTCGACGGTCTCGTTGATCCGGATCACGTGATCGTAGACGTCGCGAAAATACGGGCGGCTGTCGGCGTCGATCAGCGAGGAGTCGAAGCGCGTGAGACGATTGCAGATGTCGATCAACGGCGACACCGCCCGCTTCAGGCTCAGCAGCACCCGCTTCAGGTCGTAGATGTTCTCGGTCGTCTCACGCCGGTAGTTGCCGCCGAAGATCTCTTCCTCGAGCTTCTCGAGCTCCTCCTCGAGCTCGTCGATGATCGGGAAGTAGTTGTCGACGACGAAGTCCATGAGCGCGTAGAGGACGAAGCCCGGGCCCTTCTTGAGGAGGTGCGGTGCGCTCTCGCAGCGCTGCCGGACGTCGACGTACGGCACCGACGCCCCGTGCCGCACCGACACGACGTAGCCGGGGCCGACGAAGAGGTGCGTCTCGCCGAAGGCGATCCTGCCCTCGGGATCGCGCTGCGCCGTCCGCAGCACGATGAAGAGCGCGGCGCCGTACTCCTCGAGCTTCGGCCGCTGGTGGGCGCGATGCGCGTCCTCGACGGCGAGGTCGTGGAGGCGGAACTCCTGCTGCACCTCGCGCAGGAGCTCCTCGTTCGGCTCGTGGAGCCCGATCCACACGAAGCGGCTGGGATCGGCGCCGAGCACCTCGCTGACGTCGGGCAGGTGCACGTCGCCCACTCGGCGCCCGTCCGCGTACTCCGCGCAGTTGACGATCCGGCTCATGTCCCCTCCCCGCCGCCGCGACGATCTCGCCCCGCCATAGCACGGAGCCGCGCGGGTCCCTACGACTCGCTCGAGGGCGCCCGACGACTCGCCCCGCGGCACGACGCGGCGCGCCGCTCCCGTGGTCAGGTACGGAGCGACGTGGTACGGGGCCCTGCCTTGATCGCTTCGACGACGTCTCCCCGCCCCGTCATCGGTCTCACGCTCGGCGTGCTGATGGCCGCGGCCATCATCGCGGCGCCGCTTCCGGGGGGGATGTCCGAGGCGGGCCGCCGCACGGCCGCGGTCAGCACGCTCATGGCGACCTGGTGGATCAGCGAGGCCCTGCCGATCGCCGCGACCGCCCTAGTGCCGATCTTCGCCTTTCCGCTCCTCGGCGTCACCTCGACGCGCGACGCCTGCGCCCCCTACGCCGACCCGGTGAACCTCTTCTTCCTCGGCGGCCTCATGATCGCGGCCGCCGTCGAGCGCTGGGGCCTGCACCGCCGGCTCGCGCTCCACGTCATGCGCCGGCTCGGCGGCTCGCCCCGTCGGCTCGTGCTCGGCTTCATGACGGCGACCGGGCTCATCTCCATGTGGACGTCGAACGCGGCGACCACGATGATGATGATGCCGATCGCGCTCGCCGTGATCGACCACTTCGAGCAGGCCCGCGTCGACACCCGCGCCGGCTTCGCCCCGGCCCTCATGATCTCGGTCGCCTACGCGGCGTCGATCGGCGGGGTCGGGACCCTCGTCGGTACCCCGCCGAACGTCATCTTCGCCGGATCGTTCGCGCGCCTCTTCCCGGACGCGCCCCCCGTCGGCTTCGCCGCTTGGATGATGATCGGCGCGCCGATCGCCGTCGTCATGACGCCGCTCGCGTGGCTCTTCCTCACGCGCATCGCGTTTCGCGTTCCGGCGACGGCGCCCGGCAGCGATGGTCGCGTCGTACACCGGACGCTCGCCGACCTCGGCCCCATGTCGATCCCGGAGCGGCGCGTGATGCTGGTCTTCGCGGCGACCGCGTTCCTGTGGGTCTTTCGCGCCGATCTCGACGTGGGCTTCGCCATCCTCCCGGGATGGACGCGCATCCTGCCGAACCCGAAGGCGGTCGATGACACGGTGATCGCCGTCGCGATGGCGACGGTGCTCTTCGTTCTGCCGTCGGGAGAGCCGGGCACGCGCCTCCTCGGCGACGACTGGCCGAAGCGCGTGCCGTGGGGCGTGCTCGTGCTGCTCGGAAGCGGCTTCGCGCTCGCGGCGGCGGTCGAGTCTTCGGGGCTCGCGGCGTGGCTCGCGGAGCGGCTCGGGCGGCTCGGCACGATGCCGCCCTTCGTGCTCGTCCTCACGATCACGGCGCTGCTCGTGCTGCTCACCGAGTTCACCGTGAACTCCGCGATCACCGCGCTCATGATGCCGGTCCTCGCCGCGACCGCCGTCGGGCTGCAGGTCGATCCCCGGCTCCTGATGATCCCGGCGACGCTCGGCGCCTCGTTCGGGTTCATGATGCCGGGCGGCACGGCGCCGAACGCGATGGTGTTCGCGAGCGGCAACATCACGGTGGCGCAGATGGTGCGCGCCGGAATCGGCATCGACCTGATCGGCATCCTCGTGATCGCGGTCGTCTTCTACGCGATCGGCCTTCCCGTCTTCGGGATCGCGCCGAGCGGAGCTCCGGCATGGGCGCACTGAGCCGCGTGCCGCGCGGACACGTCCGCGCGCTCGCGCTCGCCTTGCTCGCGGCGGCGGCGACCGCGTGCGCGCGCGGGACGCCGACGTCCGTCGAGGCGGTGCGCCTGATCGCGTCGGCGCCGGGCACGCTCCCGCCCACCTACACGCTCGCCGACGAGACGCGTCCCGTGCTCGCCGCCCCCGGCGAGCGCCGTCTCGACCTTCCCGTCCCCGCCGGGGCCACGGCCGCCTACACCTTCACGCTCCCGGAGGACGTGGCCGGCGACGTCGTCGCGACCGGCACCCTGCAGCGCGCGAAGCACACCCATCCCCTGCCCGCGCAGCTCCTCGCGCGCAGCCGCGATCCCGACGGATCGCCGCGCGCGACGCTCACGCTCCCGGCCGTCGCCCTCGGCGACGGACCCGCGGCGACCTTGACGCTGATGCTGACGACGCCCCCCGCGGCCACGGAGGTCGAAACGGTGAGCGGTCCGGTCGCGATCCCCGACGGCGCGCGACTCGAGCTCGCCTACGGGCTCAGCCCCGCGGCGGGGATCGCCGGCGCGGCGCCGGTCGCGCTCGAGATCGCGGCCGAGCCGGACGGCGGCGGCACGACGCCGCTCTGGAACGCGACGGTCGGAGCGGAGCACGCCGACGCCCCGCGCTGGATCGAGGTCGCGATCCCGCTCGCGTCGGTCGCGGGCACGCGCGTCCGCTTCCACTTCCGCGCGCGCCCCGCCGGCGGCGGCACGGCGGTGTTGCTGCCGCTCTGGGCCGACCCGACCGTCGTCGCGCCCGCGCCGGCCGACGCGCCCCGGCGCCGGAACGTGATCCTGGTCTCGATCGACACGCTGCGCGCCGATCGCCTCGCCGCGGGCGGCGCCTACCGGCGTCCGATGCCGCGGATCGACGCCTTCGCGCGCGGCGCCGTCACCTTCACGAACGCGTGGGCCGTCTGGCCCGAGACGAGCGGCTCCCACATGTCGCTCTTCACCTCGCGCTATCCGAGCGAGCACGGCGTCACGACCTTCATCGCCGCGCCGCCGCCGTCGCTCGAGCTGCTCGCGGAGCGCTTGCGGCGCGAGGGCTACCTCACCCGCGCCTTCACCGAGGACGGCGGGGTGTGGGCGCACGCCGGGTTCGCACGCGGCTTCTCGGCCTACGCCGAGCGTCGGAGCGCGGACTTCGTCTATCGCGGCGAGGTCGACGAGGTCTTCGCCGATGCCACGCGCTGGGTCGACGCGCACCGTGACCGCGCCTTCTTCCTCTTCCTCCATACGTACCAGGTGCACAGTCCGTTTTCGCCGCCCGAGAGCTACCGCGGGCTCTTCAAGGACATCCCGCCGCGCGAGCCGGCGGGGCTGCAGGAGTTCGCGCTCCAGTACGACCAGGAGGCGCGCTACGCCGACGACGTCATCGGCTCCTTCCTCGCCCACCTCGCCCGCATCGGCCTCGCCGAGCACAGCATCGTCGTCGTCACCTCCGACCACGGCGAGGAGTTCGGCGAGCACGGCGGCTTCGGCCACGGGCGCACGCTGTACCACGAGGTCCTGCGCGTCCCGCTCGTGATCGCCGCACCCGGGCTCCTGGCGCCGGTCGAGGTCGCGGCCCCCGCGAGCCTGCTCGACGTCGCGCCGACGATCCTCGACCTCCTCGGGCTCGCGCCGATACCGGGGCAGCGCGGCACGAGCCTCGCGGCGCGCGCCCGCGGCGCCGCGGCCGGCGCCTCCGACGCCGACGATCTGCAGCGGCCGATCTTCGGCGAGGTCGACCGCACCGAGCGTGTGCACTTCCATCAGGTATCGGTCCGCCGCGGTGGCCGTACCGCTATCGTCGACCTCGCGAACGGCATCACGCGCTGCTACGGGTCCGGCGACGGCAATGAGCTGAAACCGGAGAGCGCGTGTCCGGAGCTGACGGAGCTCGTCGAGCTGCACCGGAAGGCCTCGGTGCCGGTCGGGAGCGCGGCGGCGGAGCGCCCGGTCGATCCGAGCCTCATCGAAAAAATGCGCGCCCTCGGCTACCTCGAGTAACGGAGCGACGAAACGCGGGCATCTGCGTCGTTGCTCCCTCCTTCGCTTGTGCGGCGTAGCCCGCTACGCCTCCGCGCTCAGTCGCTCGCGCCTAGCAGCTGCCCGCGTTTGAGCGCTCCGTGACCGGTGCGTGGCAAAGATGGACGCGCTTGCTTCGCTCGCGCTTCCTATTCAACGACGCTTCGTGAGGACGCGGCGGGTGAGGCTCTTGCGTGTCGAGGTCGTTGGGGTGGCTTTACCCAGCGGGCGGACGACGCGCGGGGTCGATGTGCGGGTGGCGGCTTCGGGCGCCGGGGGGTTGAGGATCGTCTGGCAGACCTTGGCGAGCTGCGTCGCATCGAGCGGCGTCGGACGGAGAAGTGGCTCGATGACGCGGCGGAGCGTGACCGCCGGGTCGTCGCCGCAGACGACGAAGGTCGGGGTGCGGCCGTTCTCGAGCGCGAGGGCGTCGAGAAAAGCGGCGGCCGAGTCGGACGCGCGGCGGACGTCGACGAGCACCGCATCCGGCGTGAGCATGCCGAGGAGATCGATCGCCTGCTTCGGATCGCACGCCATCGAGATCGAGTGCCCGCCCTTGCTGAACGCGACCTTGAGCGGGATGAGGCCGTCGACGTCCTCCCAGAGCGAGATGAGCCGTCGCTGGCTCCCGAGCTTCGCGATCGCGGCGGCCATGACCTCGGGGTCCGGCGGCGCGGCGAAGCAGCGCATGGCGCCGAGGATGCGGCTCCGGCCGGCATCGGCGGCATAGGCGACCAACATGGCGCCTTCGTCGACGGCCGCTTGCAGCTCGGGGAGACGATCGGGAAGCGCGCTCAAGAGGTTCGCGACGAAGACGGGCGGCGTGGCGTCGGCGGGACGCTCCGTCGCGAGCGCCGCGGCGACGCGCTCGCGCACGAGCGGATCGGCTTCGAGCACGCGGTATCCACCCGACTCGACGATCGGCGCCGGCGGAGGCGCCAGGATCTCCACTCGCGGCAGCATCGGCGCGGCGGCGGGCGGCGCCGGCGCCGCCGTCTCCCCGCGCGGAGCGGCGGAGGCCGCCACCGGCGGCTCGGCAACCGGCGTCGGCGCCGCGGACGGCGGCGGGTCGCTCACGGTCTGCCGACGCGCCCGCTCCACCGCGGCGTCGAGCTGACGCCGAGCCGAGGCCAGCATCTCCTCGCTGCGAACGAGATCGCGCTCGAGTGCGGCGACTCGCGACGCCTGCTGCGCGCGCTGCGCCTCCGCGTCGGCGCGCTCGCTCTCCAGCGCCGCGAGCTTCGCCTCGAGCGCGGCCCGCTCCGCGCTCGCGCGGTCGGCGGCGTACGTCCGCTCGTCGCTCAGCCTCCGCACCTGTCCCTCGAGCGCCGCCGCCTGCGCGCGGAGCGCCCGGATCACGGCGACCGGCTCCGTGCCGTCCTCGTCGACGGCGGCGAGCACCCGGGCACGCTCGTCGTGAAGCCGCGCCAGCTCGCCGCGTGCCGTCGCCAGCTCACGCTCGAGCTCGTGCAGCCGGTCCACGTCCGCCGCCGATTGCGCGCGCGCCTCGCGGACGGACTCCTCGTGGTTCACGACGTCCACCCGCAACCGGTCGGCCTCGGCCTGGATCCGACGGAGCGCGTCGCTCGCCTCGACCGCCGCGCGCCGCGCGTGGTCGCGCTCCTCCCCGATCTCGCGCAGCGACCGCTCGTGGGCCGCCAGCGTCGCGTCGCGCTCGGCAACCGCCGCGCGCAGCTCCGCGAGCGTCGTCTCGGCGTTGCGCCGCGTGTCGTCCAGGCTCGTCTGCGCCGCCGCGCGCAGCTCCGCGATGCGCTCGTCCGCGCTCACCGCGAGATCGGCGAGCCGCGCCTCCGCGGCTTGCGCGGCGGCCGCGCTCTGCCGTTCGAGCGCGGTCCGCTCGGCCGTCACGATCCCGAGCTGCCCCTCGAGCGCCGCGGCCTGGTCGCGGAGCGCGCGGATCACCGTCGCGGGCTCGGCGCCCGGGTCGTCGACCGCCGCCAGCACGTGCGCGCGCTCCTCCGCCAGCCGCGCCGCCTCGGCCCGCACCTCCGCGAGCTCGGCGACGAGGACCTCGGCGCGGCTCTCCGCCGCCCCCGCCCGCGCCTGCAGGTCGGCGTAGGCTTCGCGGGCCGCGTCGAGATGCTCGCGCGACTCCATGCGGAGCGCGTCGAGCCGCTGCTGGGCGTCGAAGCGCTCGAGCTCGACCTTGCGCTGGGTCTCGACCTGGATCTCCGTGATCTGGGCGCGCTGCGCCGCGTCGAGCGCCTCGATTTCGCGTCGCGCGGATGCCCGCGCCTCGTCGAGCGCATTCCGATGGCTCGCCGTGAGGTCGTCGACCTCACGTTCGTGCTCGGCGCGCACCTCGTGGAGCTGCCGCCGCTGCGCGCTGAGCCGGGCTTCGACTGCCTCCGCCTCACTCACGAGCCGGCGCTCGAGCTCGTCCTGGACGGCACGAGTCGCCGCGAGCCCGCTGTCGAGCGCCGCCACGCGCTCGTGCAACGCGCGGATCGCGGTCGCCGGCTCGACGCCGGGCGCATCGAGCGCCGTCAGCACCTGCGTACGCTCGGCGCGGAGGCTCGCCGCCTCCTCGCCGAGCGCCGCGAGCTCGGACGCGAGATCCTGCGCCCGACGCTCGGCCGCCCGCATCTCCCCCGCCGCGGCGCCGTACGCCGTCTCCGCCCGCTCGAGCGCGCGCCGGTGCTCGACCGTGACCTCGCGCAGTTGACGCTCGAAAGCCGCCTGCGTGTCGGCGAATGCGCGCTCGTGCTCCGCCGCGGCGTCCGCGTGGCCCTGCTCGAGCCGCTCGATCTCGGCGTGCAGGCGCCGCACCACCTCGCCGGCCTCGGTCGCCGCCTGCCGGACGCGGTCGCGCTCGCCCCCGAGGCTCGCGAGCTGGCCATCGCGCTCCGCCAGCGCCAGCTCGCGCTCCTGGAGGGCGGCCTGCAGCTTCTGGAGCGCGGCTCCGAACGCCGCTTCGCGATCGGCGAGCGTCGACTCCAGCTCGCGGATCGTGGTCGCCGCGGCGTTGCGCTCGACGGCGAGCTGCTGGTCGATGCTCGCGCGCTCGTTCGCGCGCGCCTGCTCGGCGATCTGCCGCGCCCGCGCGATCTCGTCCGCCATCGACTGCTCGAGCTCCGCGACGCGCCGCGCCGCCTCGGCGCGCTCCGATTCGAGGAGCTCGCGGTGCAGCGTCTTCTGCGCCGCGAGGAGGCCGCGCGCCTCGGCGTGCGCCGTCTCCACCGCCGCGATCCGTTCCGCGAGCTCGCCGCGCTCGCTGGTGACGAGCGCGAGCTCGCGTTCGAGCGAGCGCGCCGCGTCCTGCGGATCCGTCCACTCGTCGCAGGTGAGCGAGGCGGCGAAACCCTCGGGCAGCGGAGCCGGCGTCTCGCCGCGCGCGCGAACACCGGCATCGAGCGCCAGCGCCAGCACGTCGTAGACGAGGACGTGCGTCATGATCTCGGTGTTCGTCACCGGCCGCCGATCGGCAATCACCAACAGGGAGCCGACCGGCAGCTGGCCGCGATAGAGCGGCACGCAGGCGAGGTTCAGCGGCGAGCGCGCCTCGTCGCGGTCGACGAGCTCGGGAACGAACGGATGCTCGTGCGGCCGCTCGATGATGTAGGCCTTGCGGTTGAGGAGGCCGTGCAACGGGATCTCCCAGCCGCCCGCGGCGCCGCCGCGCAGCGCCGCGAGATGCTCGCGACCGTGCGCCGAGAGGCCGCGCGAGGCGACGAGTCGGAGCGAGCCGTCCTCACCATGATAGAGGAGGAGGCCGCCGGCCGGCGCCGCGAACGCGTCGAGCAACGCCGGCACCACCTCTTCGGCGAGCCGCTCGAGCGGCGTCATCTTCAACTGCAGGCTCGTGATGCGCTCGATGAGCTCGTAGGTGACGGGCCGCGGACCGGTGCCCGCGCGGGAGACGTCGGGCGGGGCGCTCACGGCAGGCGCGCCTCGCGTCGATCGAATGCTCTGACGTTTGTTCGGAATCATCGCTCGCTCCCCACGCGAATCAGCAACCTGCATGCCAGGAGCCATCGGACGATGAGCGCGAATCGGCATCGCCGCCGCAAGGGTGACGTTTTGCGCCCACCCGGATGCCCAAGCACGTGAATGTCACGAACGCAGCGAGCGCCACGCGTGCGGCGGATCACGCACGTGCGCGCTCAGTTGCAAACGCGGGTACCATCCGGCATGACATCCGCGAGGAGGAGTTCCCGCGTGGCGTGTCGCAAACTCGCTGGTTTGCTCGCCGCGCTGCTCGTCGTCGCGGGCGTCGGATCTGCCGCCGCGCAGGTCAACCCGTTTCGCGTACAGCAGCGCTACAAGGAAGCCAGCCAAGGCAAGAGCATCGACGATTACACCAAGCGTCTGAACGATCCCGATCCGGCGACCCGGCTCGAGGCCGTGAAGAACCTCGGGGAGTCGGGCTCGAACGACGCCATCGAATACCTCATCCAGGCGACCGGCGACCCCGATGAGGGGGTCATGATCAAGGCCATCGACTACCTCGGGAAGCTCCGCGCCACCGCCGCCACGCAGATCCTGGTGCAGAAGCTCTTCATGAAGGACGTCCCCGTTCCCGTGCAGCAACGCATCCTCGTCTCGCTCGGCCGCATGGGCGACGTCCGCGCCGCGGCGCCGATCGGGGAATACCTCGATCGCGACATCAACCCCGAGACGAAGGGCACCGCGGTCTTCGCCCTCGGCGAGATCGGCGACCACGCGTCGATCCCGAAGCTCCAGAGCATCCAGACCGGCGCCGCGAACGACGCCCACATGCAGCGCCTCGCCGGTGAAGCCGTCGCCAAGATCAACCGCCGCATGTCGCCGTCGACGGTCGCGGTGCAGGTGCCCGCGCTCGAGGACCCCGACAAGCCGGCGCGGCGGTAGGCTCCGCGCAGCCCTGCCGGCGGCCACGACCTTGTGTACGCGGCATCCCCACGCTAACTAGGCGCCCCACCGCTCGCGAGCCGGAGTGGCGAAATGGCAGACGCGCGGGACTCAAAATCCCGTGGGGGCAACCTCGTGTCGGTTCAAGTCCGACCTCCGGCA
>JADLHM010000070.1 GCA_020848745.1 Deltaproteobacteria bacterium
GCTGAAAAAGGGGCATCTGCTGCGTTGCTCCCTCCTTCGCTTGCCGTGCCCTCGGAGAGGGTGCGGCGTAGCTCCGCTACGCCTCCGCGCTCAGTCGGTCGCGCCTTGCATCTGCCCCTTTTTGAGCGATCGGCCTTCTGCCACCGGCTTCATCTCATGAAGGGACAGAGGAGGGGCTTCGCTTGCCCGCTTCATCTCGTCGCTCGGGATCGCGGTCGATATGCGGTAGCGGACGGGGCCGCGCCGGCGACTGACGGCGTAGGGGCCGCCGGCGTTGCTGGCGAGGCGGGTGTTGCCGACCAGATCGACGTCGGCGGGGCCTTCGAGTCGGATGCCGGCGGCACGGCCGTTCCCGACGGCATTGCGTGCGAGCGTCACCTGCGTGATCGCCGACTCCGCGCCGGCGGTCTCGAGCTGGATGCCGGCGCAGGGCGCGTGCGCGGTGCAGCTGGCGGTGACGACGTTGTCGGCGATCTCGATGCTGGTCAGCGCGGCGTCCGCGGAGGCCAGGCGGATGCCGGCGTCGCGGGTGTGGTCGACGCGGTTGGCGCGGACGGTGATGCGGCCGACCGGCGCGTCCGCGGCGATGACGGCGATCGCGCCGCTGCCCGTGAGGCGGTCGTTCCAGGCGAGGTCGAGGAGACGGTTCTTCGCGACGAGCACGTCGCGCGTCGGAAAGCCTCCGGCCGCGCGCACGCCTTGCACCGACAGTTGTCCGACGCGCACGAGCAGGTTGTCGGTGACCTGCGCTCCGAGGGCGAGCACGCCGAGTCCGGAGCCGGTGCTCGCGCCGGCCGCGCACAGACACCCCGACGGGTCGGCCGCGGTGCACGTCGTGTGCCCGCGCCCGGCGCCGGTGCAGCACGCGAACGGCGTGCCCGTCGCGGTGCAGGCGGCGGCGGCGGGAAGATTCCGGAGGTGGTTCCCGGTCACCGTGCAGGCGCGGGCAGCGGTCGGGGGATCGTTCTCGTGTTGGCAGAAGAGGCCTTCGTCGGCGTTCTCGACGAGATTGTCGCGGATCGAGGCGCCCTCGGGACCGTTCAGCTGCACGGCGTCGCCGGCATGCTCGGTTTGCGAGATGCGGTAGAAGCGGTTGCGCCGTATCACGAGATTCCCGCCGAGGATCGTGGCGATCCCGTGGTACTTGGCGTCGAGGAACTCGCAGTCCTCGACGAGGAGATCGCGGCACCGCGTGCACCGCAGCAGCGACTCGGCGCGCCCCTGGCGTCCCAGGTTGCCGCGATCGTTGCCGTCGAAGCGGAGGCCGCGGACGATGATGCCGTCGTCGCCGCGGACGGCGTCGCGGTTGCGCAGCAGCATGCCGCCGTCGTGCGGCGCGTAGGATCCGTCGGCGAGCCGGAGCGTCGAGCGGCCGGAGCGTCCGATGATGGCGGTATGCGCGCCGACGAGATTCAGCGGCCGTGCGCCCCCCTGCGGATCGAGGAGATACGTGCCGGGCGGGACGATGACCGTGCCGCCGCCGGGCGGGACGGCGAGCAGGGCGCGGCGAACCGCGTCGGTGTCGTCGGTCCTTCCGTCGCCGCGGGCGCCGAAGGCGCGCACGTCGACGACCGGGGGCCCGGCGACCTCGCCGTCGTCCGCGGCGCAGCGGCCGCGCGCGACGAGCATCGCGATGCCCGCGACCGCGGCGGCCGCGACGACGTGCCGGGAGTGGTGCATGGCGCGGGCTATCCGACCGGTAGGCGGCGGGGGTCCCCGACCTCGTCGGCCAGCATGGCCGGCATCTCCGGTGCGGCGGCGGGACGTGGCAGGCGCCGCAGGCGCGCACCGCCCGGCATGGAGCTCGGGGGGTCTCCCGTTTCGCGCTCGCTGTCGCGGGCGTATCTGCGGCCGTCGGGACTCGCCATCGCATGCTCACCCGCGTCGACGATCGCCTCGCGGACGCCAGCGCCCGGCGTGTAGTTGGGCACGAGATCTTGGATCGTCCGCATCACGACGCCCATGTCGCTCGCGGCGACGCCGGCCTCGATTCGTCCGAGCCATTCCGTGAGCGGAGGCGGCGCGTCCTGCGCGACCAGGACCCGGATGCGCTCGTGCGGCGTGGTGGTTTGCTCTTCGCCGTCGGCGACGAGCTCTTCGTAGAGCTTTTCGCCCGGCCGGAGGCCGCTGAACTCGATCGCGATGTCCTCGTCGGGCTCGAAGCCGGAGAGGCGGATCATCTGGCGCGCCAGGTCGACGATCTTCACCGGCTCGCCCATCTCGAGGACGAAGGTCTCGCCGCCCTCGCCGATGGTCGCGGCCTGCAAGATGAGCTGCACGGCTTCCGGGATCGTCATGAAGTAGCGCGTGACCTCCGGATGCGTGACCGTCACCGGGCCGCCGCGCGCGATCTGCTCGCGGAAGATCGGGACGACGCTGCCGTTCGAGCCGAGCACGTTCCCGAAGCGGACGGCGGCGAAGCAGGTGCGGCCCTCGCGCTGGAGATTCTTCACGACCAGCTCGGCGACGCGCTTGGTGACGCCCATGACGCTCGTCGGGCGGACGGCCTTGTCGGTCGACACCATCACGAACTGGCTCGTCCCGTGGGCGCGCGCGGTGCGCGCGACGTTGTACGTGCCGAGCACGTTGTTGCGGACGGCTTCCAGCACGTTCAGCTCGGCGAGCGGCACGTGCTTGTAGGCGGCCGCGTGGAAGACCAGATCGGGGCGCTCCGCCGAGAAGACGCGTTCCAACTGGTCGGCGAGGAGCACGTCGCCGAGGACAGGTACGAGAGCCACGCCGGGGAAGCGCGTGCGCAGCTCCATCTCGAGCACGAACATGCCGTTCTCGTGGCGGTCGTAGAGGACGAGGCGCGCCGGGCCGTAGGCGGCGACCTGGCGGCAGAGCTCGGAGCCGATCGAGCCGGCGGCGCCGGTGACGATGACGGTCTTGCCCGCGATGAGCGCGGCCACGCGCGGCAGGTCGAGGCGCACCGCATCGCGCGCCAGCAGATCGCCGACCTTCACCTCGCGCATCTGCGTGTACATGACGCGACCGTCGACGAGCTCGCCGAGCGTCGGCAGCACGCGGTGGCGGACGCGCGCCGCCGCGCAGTGCTGGACGACGCGGCGGATGACGGCGCCCGACGCCTCGGGCAGCGCGATCAGCACCTCGCCGACCTCGTGCTCGGCGACCAGCGCTGTCAGGTCGTCGATGCCGCCGAGGACGGGCGTGCCGCAGACGCGGAGTCCGATCTTCCGCGGGTCGTCGTCGACGAAGCCGACGACGCCGACCCGCAGGCGCCGGCGCTGCTCGATCTCCTGGAGGAGCTTGATGCCGGCCGAGCCGGCGCCGACGATGAGCGCGAGCGTCTCGATGCGCCGGACGGACCGGCGCTCGCCGCGCTCGCGGGCGAGCCGGATGCCGATCCGGATCGCGCTCATCGCGAGCGTGCAGAGGAGCAGGTCGAGGAGGAAGACCGAGCGCGGGAAGCCGCGGAGGCCGTGCGTGAAGACCATGACGCCGAGGAAGAGCGTCGAGGCGAGGAGGTTGCCGCGCGCGATGTCCTCGACGTCCTGCACGCTCACGTGCCGCCACGAGCCGCCGAAAAGTCGCGCCGACCAGAAGCCGGCGAGCTTGCACGCGAGCAGCAGCGGCAGGGTCGTCGCGACCATCGTGAGCCAGCGCGGGTGCAGCTCGAGATCGAAGCGCAGGGCGAAGGCGGCGAGGTACGCGGCGGCCGCGATTCCGAGGTGGGTCGCGATGCTCACCAGCTGCCGATGCCGGACGAGGAAGGGCATGGAGCTCAGGCGCGTGCCGCCTCCTCCGCGTCGCACGAGCTGCGCTCGCCGTCGGTCGCCGGCTCCGCGCCGACCCCGCTGCGTCTGCGACCCGGCCCACGGACTGCGTCCAGCACCTCGCCGAACGCGCCGCACACCGCATCGACCTGCGCCTCCGTCATCGTGCCGAAGAACGGCAGCGCGACACACGTGTCGCCGGCGGCCTCGGCGATGGGGAACATCCCGGGCCGGAACCCGAAGTCGCTCCGGTAGAACGGCTGCAGGTGGATCGGCGGGAAGTACGGGCGCGACGGGACGCCGCGCGCGGCGAGCCCGCGCATGACGTGGGCGCGGGTGGCGAGATCCGCGAGGCGCACGACGTAGACGAACCAGCTCTCGGTGGTGGTGGCCGCCGAGAGGCGCGGGCGCACGACGCCTTCGAGGCGGTCGAGGCGCGCGTGGTACCAGCCGGCGACGCGCGCCCGCTTCGCCAGGATCTCGTCGAGCCGCTCGATCTGCGCGAGGCCGAGTGCGGCGCTCATCTCGTCGAGGCGGTAGTTGTAGCCGAGCCGCGTGTGCGCGAGCCAGGCGTCGAACACGTCACGGCCCTGGTTGCGGAGGCTCCGCGCGAGCGCGTCCCAGCGCGCGTCGTCGGTGACGATCATGCCTCCTTCGCCGGTCGTCATCTGCTTGTTCGGGTAGAAGGCGAAGGTGCCGGCGTCGCCGAGCGTGCCGAGCGGACGGCCCTTGTAGGCGCCGCCGATCGCTTCGCACGCGTCCTCGATGACGGCGAGGCCGTGGCGCTCGGCGACGGTGAGGATCGCGTCCATGTCGGCCGGCTGCCCGAAGACGTGCACCGGGAGGACCGCCTTCACGCGCCGGCCGCTCCGCGCCATGGCCTCGACGGCGTGCTCGAGGCGCGCGGGATCGAGCGTCAGCGTCACCGGGTCGACGTCCACGAAGAGCGGGCGCGCGCCGGCGTAGAGGATGCAGTTCGCCGAGGCGACGAAGCTGAAGGGCGTCGTCACGACGACGTCCTCGGGCCCGATGCCCGCGGCGAGGAGGCAGAGGTGGAGCGCCGCGGTGCCGCTGTTGACCGCGACGCCGTGGCGGGCGCCGACCTTCGCGGCGAGCCGCGCCTCGAAGGCGGCGAGCCGCGGCCCGAGCGCGAGTGTCTTGCCGTCGAGCACGTCGAGCACGGCCGCGCGCTCCGCGGGTCCGATGTCGGGCTCGCTCATGGGGACGATGGGGACGGGAATCGTGTCGTTCACCTTCTGACTCCTTGGAATTCCGGCATGGTCGCGTGGTCGGCCGCGGCGATGCCGTCGCGGCGCAGCACGGCGAGGAGGGTTCGCAGCAGGATCGAAAGATCGAGGGCGAGCGACTGGTGGTCGACGTACCAGACGTCGAGGGCCAGGCGCTCCGGCCAGTCGAGGGCGTTGCGTCCGCGGACCTGGGCGAGGCCGGTGAGCCCCGGCCGCACATCGTGGCGGCGCGCCTGCTCGGGCGTGTAGCGCGGCAGATACTCCGGCAGGAGCGGCCGCGGACCGACGAGCGACATGTCGCCGCGGAGCACGTTCCAGAGCTCCGGCAGCTCGTCGATGCTGGTCGCTCGGAGCCGGCGCCCGAGCGGCGTCAGGCGCGCGTGATCGCTGGCGAGCGCGTCCTCGCCGGCCGCGGGAGCGCGCATGGTACGGAGCTTGACGAGCGTGAAGAGGCGGCCGTCGCGGCCGACGCGCGCTTGTCGGAAGAAGACCGGTGATCCCATCGTGATCCGCACCGTGAGGGCCGCGAGCAAGAGCACCGGGGCGGCCATGACGGCGAGCGCGAGCGTCCCCGCGAGGTCGAGGCCGCGCTTGACGACGGAGCTCATGCGGTGGCTCCCTGCGGACGTCGCGCCGCGGGCGCTGCGGCAGCCGCGTCGCCGCCGTCCGCCGCCCGGGCCCGGCCGACGAGCCGCTCGTAGAGCGCGGCGACCTCCGCCGCCGTGCGGTCGACCGCGAGGAGCCTGGTGACGAGCGCGCGACCGGCGGTCGCCCGCCGCCCGGCCTCGGCGCGATCGGCGAGCGCTTCGAGGATGGCATCGGCGAGCCGCGCCGGATCCCCGGGGTGTACGAGCCATCCGGTCGTGCCGTCCCGGATCACGTCCGGAAGACCGCCGACCGCGGTCGCGACGACGGGACAGCCGCTCGCGAGCGCCTCGACGGTCGCGTTTGGCAGTCCCTCCGAGCGTGACGGCTGCACCGCGACGTCGAGATCGGCGTAGACCGGACGCGTGTCGGGGAGGTCGCCGGTGAAGACCACGCCTCTGCCGGCCCGGCGCCGGAGCTCGCGCTCGTAGTCCTCGGCGCCGTCCCAGGCGCCGCCCACGATCACTGCCCGCACCTCGGGACGCACCGCGCGCACGAGCGTGATCGCCTCGAGCAGGTCCTCGTGCCCCTTCACGCCGCGGCGCTCGCCGAGGTACCACTTCGGGCGGTACATGTACCCGACCATCCCGACGAGGGGGGTCGTCGCGCCGACCCCGATCGTGCGCCGGAAGCCGCCGCGTGCGGCCTCGCCGAACCCCGCGAGCTCGAGCCCGTAGTAGGACCGCAGGACGCGCTCGGGGGCGATGCCGGCACGCCGATACGCCGCCGTGATCGCGTCGCAGCAGCCGATCCAGACGTCGGCCGGTCCGGCCGTCGCGAGATCGAGCCGGCGGAAGAGCGCGTGCTCCAGGTGCAGTAGTCCCGGCACCTGGAAGATGCGGGGCACCGCATGCGTGCGCCCGAGGGCAAGGCGCGCCACGAGCGTCGTCGACACGAAGTGGCTGTGGATGACGTCGGGGCGGACGGCGGCGACCAGCTGGCGGCAGCGCGTGAGCGCGGCGGGGAGCCGCCAGGGGGCCCGCGCGCCGAAGTCGAGGTCGGCCGCGATCACCTCCGCCCCGGCCTCCGCGTAACGCGGCGCGAGTCCGTCGGTCGTCGACGGCAGGGCCACCACGATCTCGACGCCGACCCGGCGGAGGGCGCGGATCTGCCGCAAGACGAATCCGGCGCCGCGCGTCGTCTTCACCAGATGCAGGACCTTCATGCCGCCTCCGCCGCGCGGATCGTCACGGGCGGACGCATGCGCCGCGTCCGTGCTCGCCGGTCGCCGTGGACGTGCTCGACGAGGAGCACGATGCCCGCGCCCCACGCGGCCGGGCGCAGGAAATTGTGGAAGTCGTTGCGCACCGTCACCAGCAGCGGCATGAACACGACGGCCGTGATCGCGAGGAAGCGCCGGGACGGCGCCCGCGTGAGGGCGCCATCGAGCCAACCCAGGGCGGCGCCGAGCGCGAAGAAGTAGACCACCACGCCGGCCAGACCGAAGTTCAGGTAGGGCTCGGCGATCGCCGAGAAGCCGAGGCCGCCGAAGCTCGCGTAGGCCCAGGGCGCGACCATGTAGGTGATCCAGTGATTGGGTGGCAGCGACGCGGGATCGCTCCAGTCGTGGCTCGCCTTGTCGAGGCCGACGTTCGGGACGATGCGCAGCGCCGCGTCGAGGTACGAGCCGCCGAGCCGGTAGGGCGTGACTTCGGGAACCAGACGGATCGTCTCGACGAGCGTCCGCAAGCTGCCGCCCATCTCCGTGAGCGCGCCGACGGGCGAGGCCTCGGTGGCCGCGGCGGCGATCGCCTCGAGGTCGAGCCCGTTGCGCGGCAGTTGTCGGAGCGTCGCGACCACCGGCATGAGCAGCAGGAGGCCGAGCGCTCCCGGCACGACGAGCTTGCGCGGTAGCGGACCGCGCATCGCCGTCCAGACGACGACCGCCGCCGAGAGCAGCGACACCGCCCCGCCGCGATCGCCCGCCCAGAGCAGCAGCGTCGTCACGAGCGCGAGCAGCCCGAGCGCGCGGACGGTTTCGCGCCCCGGACGAGCGCCGACGAGCGTCACCAGGGCCGACGTCGGCAGGAGCCAGTAGAAGGCGGTGAGGAGCAGGCGCGAGTCGGTCGCCGCGTAGAGTGCGTAGCCGTAGGAGGCCGAGAAGAAGCGGCCCGCGCCGATCGACGCGACGTTCGCGAGGATCGCTGCGGCGGCGCCACCGGCGACGAGCAGCCCGCCCGAATGGAACACGTTCCCGCGACGCACGGGAGCGGGCCGGGGCGCACCGCGCGGCGCCGACCCTACGGTGGCGACCGGGACCACGTCGCGGCCGCGGCCGGGGCGGCCGGGGCGCGCGCGGATCGTCCGCCACCCGGCCAGACATCCGAGCTCGTAGGCGACGACCGTCAAAGCCACGGACAGCACCGCGCGCGTGACGAGGTCGGGATCGGCGCTCGCGAGCCAGGGCGCCGGCTCGGCGACCCCGAGTGCTACCGGCACCACCATGCCGAGATGGAAGACCGTGAGCGCCGCGAGGAAGAGCATCGAGGGCGCCACGAGCGCGCGCCGCATGCCGTGGACGTTGCAGGCGGTGAGCGTGGCGACGAGCGCGCTCGTCGCGAGCGCGGCGGCGCCGGGCGCGAGGACGGCGTCGGCGGAGGCCAGCAACGCCACGAGCCCGAGCCCGATCGCGACGAGCAGCCATGCCAGCGGTCCCGCGAGGTCCGCGCGCGCGCCGGGGCGGCCGCGGCGCCGTCCGACGCGGGTCATCGGTAGCACTCCAGGAGCCGTTGCATCGACGTCTCGGTCGCGAAGATCGGCGGCAGCCCGCGCGCCGCCTGCGCGCTGCGACGGGAAGCCGCGCGCTGCAGCACGTCGTCCAGCGTCGCGGCGAAGCCCGCGGCGTCGGCCGGGTCCGCGGTGTGGATGCCATCGATCGTGCGCCCGATCTCCGCGACCGCGGCGAGCGGGCTCGCGACGACCGGTACGCCGCAGGCCGACGCTTCCAGCACGACCCCGGGGAGTCCTTCCCAGAGCGACGGCAGCACCAGGACGTCGGCCGCCGCGAGGAGCGCGGGCACGTCGTCGCGGCTGCCGGTGAAGCGGAAGCGAGGCCCGAGGCCGTCCGCGGCCACCGCGGCCTCGATGCCGGGGCGTAGCGCACCGTCGCCGACGAGCACGAAGACGACCTCGGGCCGGCGGCGCTCCAATGCGGCGGCGATCGCGACGAGCGCCGCGTGGTTCTTTGCCGGCGTGAAGCTCCCGACGTGGAGCACGACGCGGGCGGCCGGCGGAATGCCGAGCTCGGTTCGGACGTCCGGGCCGCCCCGACACGCGAAACGGGCGACGTCGACGCCGTTGTAGATGACGCGCCGGCGCGGATCATCCTCCCAGTCGGCACCCCAGAACGCTTCCATCGCGCTCCTCGAGACGGCGATGACGGTGGTGGCCGCGCGCGCGACGATCGCACGCGCCGCGACGCGATACGCGCGCCGCGCGAGGCCGCCGCCTCGGCCGTCGTGCACGCTCCGGAGGTGGGCGATGCGGATGGGGACGGCGGCGAGCCACGCGAGCAGCAGCACCGGACCGGAGAACTGGTGCACGTGGCTGTGCACCACGTCGTAGCGTCCGCTCCGCAGCATGCGGAGCAGCCGCATCGCGAAGCTCCAATGTGGCGCCAGCGGACAGGGAATTACGCTTCCGCCGAGCGCGACGATCTCCGGGGCGTAGGCTCCCGGCTTCCCGCTCAACACGCAGAAGTCGAATCGATACGCGGCCCGGTCGATGCCGCGCATGATCTCGAGCGTGCGGGTTTCGGCGCCGCCGCGGTCCATCGTGCCGAAGACGTGCAGGATGCGCCGCGGCCGGCGGCTGGCCGCCCGGAGCTCGTCGCCCTCCTCCTCCGCCGGCGTGCGGCATTCGCGGGCGAAGGCCGCGCCGAGGCAGACCAGGCGTGTGAGCTCGCTCGTCAGCAAGGCGAGCGCGGCGCCGACGAGGCCGAAGCGCGGCACCAGCGTGACGGCGGCGATCGCTCCGAGCGCCAGTGACGCGCCGGCGGTGGCGAGTTGGACCCGAAAGCGGCGGGCGGCGGTGGCCGCGACGCCGAGGCCGGTCGAGAGGAAGCCGACGGCCGCGACGACGGCGAGCCAGACCAGGAGGTCGGCGTGGGCGGTGTAGTCGGGGGGGTAGGCGAGGGCGAGGAACGTCCGGCCGCACAGGCTCGCCGCCACGATGCCGGCGACACCGAGCGCCGCGGCGGCACCGAGGCCGCGGAGGGCCAGCGCACGGTACGCCCGACGATCGTCGTGATGCAGGCGCGCCAACCTCGGGCTCAAGGCCGCCCCGACCGCCAGCATCGGCTGCGACCCCGCGACGAGGAGGTACGCGGTGGCGGCGAAGTACCCGAGCGCGTCGGGCCCGAGATGCGCGGCGACCGCGTACCGCGGCACGTTCACGGCGAAGCTGTTGAGGCCCATGACGAGGCCGAGCGGCAGGGCCAGCCAGGCGAGCGGGGCGAGCACGGACGGTCGCAGGACGGGGCGGAGCGTGGCGAGCTGCGCCGCGCCGCGGAGGTCCACCGCGATCAGCACGACCGCCCACCACGCCGCCATCGCCAGCACCGACCAAACGAGCCCGCCGGTCGCGGCGAGGACGAGCGCGACCGCTACGACACTGCCGGCGCCCTTCAGCAAGAGCGAGCACGCGATGCGGCGCAGGTTCTCGTGCTGTTGCTGCAGTCCGAAGACGACGTCGGCGATCGCCTCGACGCCCTTCGCGAGGGCCATGGCGGCGACGAGCGCCGCCGTCGCCCGCTCGTAGCCACTCGCGGTGGTGACGAGGGCGATCACGAGCCACGCCACCCCGACCGACGCGAGCCGGACGCCGAAGTAGACGCCGAAAGGCGTCTCGCGCCGCGCGTCGGTCGCCTGGACCGCGCGCAGCTGCAGATTGGTCAGCATCACGATCGGCGAGGTGACGGCGAGGGCCAGCGCGAAGCGGCCGACATCGGCGGGCGCCGCGCGCCGCGCGACCGCCATGAGGATGGCCCACTGACACGCCGCATAGCCCGCGTTGCCCGCGAGCGCCCACGCGGCGTTGCGGCGGAGCAGGCTCACGCGTGCCCCGCGACGGCGGCGTCGTGGAGCCGCCGGTAGAGCGCGGCGCGCTTCGGCGCGAGGGTCCGTACATGGTGCTCGTACGCCGCCGCGCGGTCGCGGGAGCCCCACGCCAGCGGATCGGCGCTCCGGGCGGCGAGGCGCTCGAGGAGAGCGGCGAGCGCGCCGGCGTCGCCGGGCGGCACGAGGCGATCGCCCGGCAGCAAGGCGGGGACGCCGCCCACCTCGGTGCCGACCGACGGGACGCCGCGCGCCATCGCCTCGAGCAACGCGCGCGGCAAGCCTTCGCTCCGCGACGGCAGCACGAACACGTCGGCGGCGTCGAGGCAGGCGCGCACGGCGGACCCGGCCGGGACGTGCCCCGGCAGGCGCAGCGTCACGCCCGCCTGCGCGGCGCGCGCCGTGAGCGCCGCGCGCAGGCGCCCCTCGCCGACGAGCGTCAGGTCGGCGACCAGGCCGCGCGTCCGCAGGCGCGCGAGCGCGTCGATCAGCACGTCGTGACCCTTGTACGGTTGCGCGAGCGATCCCACCGCCACCACCCGCCACGGATCGATCGCGGTGCCGCGGCTCGGCCGCGCGCGCCAGGCGGAACGGGTCGCGAGCGCCGCCTCGTCGATGAACGCGTCGTCTTCGAGGTCGAGCGAGGAATAGCTCGTCCACCAGTCGGCGGCAGGGTAGCGCTCGGGAAGCCCCGCGCTCGTGACGTAGGCGACGGCATCGGCGGTGCGGCACATGGCCCGGAGCTCGCGGGTGAGCCGGCGGCGCGCGAGCGGCCGCACGATGCTCTTGACCGCGCCCGGCGCGAGCGCCGCATGGGGATCGCCGACCACCTCGACCGCGAACGGCCGCCGGCCGCGCACGCGCCATGCGGCGGCCGCGATCGGACCCGGGGCGCGCAGACAGAGGGCGTCGGCGTCCGCGATGGCGCCGCGGAGCGCCGCGCGCACCTTCGACCGCGTCCGCAGCCATTCCCAGGGACCATGGTAGTCGGGGAGCGGCGCGATGCTGACGCGCGGTCCCGCGATGGACGGCCGGCGGGCGGTGTCGTCGTCCCGCGGCGGCGTCGTGCGCGCCGCGACCGTGACCGAGTCGAAGACGTCGAGGTAGCGTTCCCAGAAGGCCGGTCCCTCGACGCCCGTCGGCGACGAAATGGTGCCGTCCGGTGCCGTTGCGAGACGGGCTTCGAGCGCGACGAGGAGCTTCATGGTGCGACGGCCTCCTCGCGTGACGCCGCGACCTCGGCGCCCGCGTGAGGCGGCAGCTCCGCGACCGTGCGCCGCCGGCTCGTTTCGCGTCGCACCACCAGCTCGCTCACGCCGCGATGGATCGGCAGGAGGTCGATCGCGTTCCGCTCGCCGGCGCGGAGCACCGTCTCGGCGCTCTCGAAGTCGCCGCGCGCGGCGTACACGTCGAGCGCGAGGTCGCGGTAGAGGCGGCCTTGCTCCGGCGTGCGCGTCAGCGCCGCGAGCAGCGTCGCCTCGGCGGCGTCGAGGTCGCGGGCCCGCAGCGCGGCGCGCGCGGCGCGCGCCAGGTGGGCGCGACCGTCCTCGCTGCGCTCGGCCTCGGCGCGGAGCAGCGCGGCCGCGTCGGCGAAGCGCTCGCGGGCTTCGAGCAGCGTCGCGAGGTCGTCGACGATGCCGGTGCGCACCGGACCGTCGGCGGTCGCGGCGAGCGCGCGTTCGAGGCCGCGCTGGACCGCGTCGGCCAGGTCGGCGTTCAGCGCCGCGAGGCGGATCGCGAGCGTGTCGCCCTCGGCGAGGACGCGCAGCCACTCGCGCGCGCCGCGCGCGACGACGTCGCTCGCCGGGCTCAGGTACCCGTGCGAGACGAGATACGGGTAGCGGAACATCGACTCCTCGACCTCCGTGAGCGCGGCCGCGCGGCGGTTCTCCTGCCAGAGCGCGAGCGCGAGCCCGTCGCGGAGCTCCGGCGACCAGGGCGAGAGCGCGATCGCGCGCCGCCAGGCGGCCTCCGCCTCCGGTCCGGAGCCGAGCACGGCCGCCTCCGTCTCGTGGGCCGCGCGGTCGGCGGGCGACCAGTCGAGCGCGGAGCGCGCCAGGCGGAGAGCCGTCGTCGCGCCGTCGTCCTCGGCGAGCGCCCGGTCGGCTTGCGCGAGGGCCGCGGCCGGGGCGAGCGGCGTCGCGCCGGCGACGACCAGCGCCGCGTTCGCCGCCTGGAAGCTCGCGGCGAGCGCGAGGAGCGCCAGGAGCGCCAGCACGGCGGGCGCTTCGACCGGCGCCGGCACGCGCGGCTCGAACGCGGCCGGCAAGAGCGTCGCCTCCTCGTCGAACGCCGGCGTCGCCGCCGGCCGCGGGCGGCTCGTCAGCACCAGGAGCGCGCCGAGCGTCATCAGCAGGAGGAAGTTCGCGGGCAGCCGCAGTCCGAAGTCGACGAGACTCTGCACCAGGATCGCCGCGATGCCGCCGACGAGCCCCCAGCGCAGGTTGCCGCGCTCGCGGAGCGCGGCGCGCCATTCGGCGGGCTCGAACCCCGGTGGTGCGGCGTGCCTCCGTGTCTGTCGCTCCGCCTGCTCGGCGGCCGCGGCGTGGCGCGCGCGGCGGTCGGCCGAGAGCGCGCGGCCGACGAGGACGAAGAAGGCGACGACGATCGCGGCGCCGGCGACACCGGTCTCGGCGGCGAGCTCGAGGTAGTCGTTGTGCGCGTGGTCCCAGATGCCGCCCTCGACGGGCGGCGCCTGGTGGGGGCGGTACGCGTGCAGCCACGAGCCGAGTCCGCTCCCGGCGAGCGGATAGTCGCGCAGGAGAGCGGTGCCTTGGGCCGCGACGGCGAGCCGGCTGGCGAGGTTCACGTCGAGGCCGTCGTCGGCGAGATCCTCGCTTGCGGCCCAACGCACGAGCGTGCCGGCCGCCGCGACCACGAGCACGAGCGCCGTCGCCGCCGGCGCGAGCCGGCCGAAGCGGCCGAGACGGGTGCGCTGCGTCGAGCGGCGCGCGCGCGCGATCATGCCGGCGCCGGCGACCCCGAGCCCGGCGAGGAACGCCGCGAGGCCGCCGCGGGAGCCGGTGGCGACGAGCGCCACGACCAGGAGCGCCGTGCCCGCGGCGGCCGCGAGCGGCAGCGCGAGCGCGCGCTGGTTCGCGATGAGCGCCGCCGCCCAGGCGCGTTCGCGCCGGACGCCCAGGCCGCGAGCCGCCTCGACGGCCCGCCCGAGCCGGCGCCCGAGCCGGCTCGCCAGCGACACCGCGTAGGCGAGCGCCACCGGAATCGCCATGGTGAGCCAGGCGGCGAAGTGGTTCGGGTTCACGAACGGGCCCGAGACGCGGTCGTCGACGGTCGGCTCGCCGGTGATCCAGAGCACCCGGCCGTTCCCGACCGCCTCGGCGAGGAGCCCGAGCGCCGCGAGCGCCGCGGCGCCGATCACGAGCGTCGGGACGAGGCGCGCGAGCACGCGCTCGTCGCGCGGCTCGTCGAGGCCTTCGGCGCGCCACGGGTATGCGACGATCGTCGTGAAGACCGCCAGGCCGAGCGCTAGGCGGCCGAGCTCGGCCCAGACCGCGTACGCGTCGAGCGCCAGCGGCCGCCAGCGCGAGAACGCCCCCGCGTCCGGCCATCCCGGCAGCATCTCCGCGGTGAGCCGGGCCGCGCTCGGCGAGACGAGCGCGAAGATCACGGGCGGCAGCGGGACCGTCGTCGCGAGCGCGAGCCCGACGAACGCCGCGAGCGCGGCGACGCCGGTCGGGGCGGGACCGCCGCCCGCCTCCCGGCGCGCGTGCAGGGTCACGGCGAGGAGGCCGAGCGCGGCGACGAGGCTCACGGGAGTCGCGAGCGGGTGCCGTCCGCCGAGGAGCAGAGGCACGGCGAGGAGGAGCACCTGCAGCGCGACGAGGACGCGCCGATCGTTCGGCGCGGACGTCATGCCGCCGCCTCCACCGCCTGCGGCGCGCGGTAGTAGCCGTAGTAGCGGTTGTAGAAGTAGAGGTCGCCCCAGCCGAGGTCGACGTTGTTGATGACCGCGCCGAGGAGATGCGCGTTCGCCTGCACGAGCTGGTCGCGGGCGCGCCGGATGAGTTCGCGCGGCGTGTCGTGGCCCTTCACCACCTGCACCACGCCGTCGACCTCGCGCGCCAGCACGACCGCGTCCGTCACGGGGAGCACCGGCGGCGAGTCGAGCACGACGAAGTCGTAGTGCCCGCGCATCTCCTCGAGCATCGTGCGCATGCGCTGCGATCCGACGAGCTCCGCGGGGTTCGGCGGCGTCGGGCCGGCCGGGATGAAGTCGAAACGCGGCGCCTCGAGCGCGTGTACGACCGCCGCGAGCTCGACCTGGCCGGCGAGGAAGCTCGAGAGCCCCGCCGTGTTGGTGATGCCGAGCTGGCGGTGGCAGCTCGGCTTGCGGAGGTCGACGTCGACGAGCAGCACGCGCGAGCCCGCCTCCGCGAGCGTCGCCGCGAGGTTCAGCGACGAGACGGTCTTGCCCTCGCTCGCGCCGGCGCTCGTGACGAGCAGCATCTTCGGCGGCGCCGCGGGCGTCGAGAAGAGCACCGCCGTGCGGAGCGCGCGGAACGCCTCGGCGACCGGCGAGAGCGGCTCGTGGACGACCACGAGCGCCGGCGAGACGTTCGCGGCCGCCGGCGCCACGGCGTCGGCGCCGGCGTTGCCGAGCGCGCGGGTCGCCGGCGAGCGGCGCGCGAGCGCGAAGTTCGGGATCGTCGCCAGCGCGGGCAGATGGAGAAGCCCCTCCATCTCCTCGCTGCTCTTCACGCTGTCGTCGAAGTACTCGCAGAGGAAGGTCGCGGCGCAGGCGAGGAGGAGGCCGGCGCCGAAGCCGAACACGAGGTTCATCGCGACGCGCGGCGAGCTCGCCTCGGCCGGCACCTCGGCGCGCTCGACGACGCGCAGGTTCGTCGGCGCGAGCGCCGAGCTCGCCGCCGTCTCCATCTGCTGCTTCAGGAGCGACGCGTACAGCGCGCTCGCGCTCTCGACGTCGCTCCGCAGGAGGTCGTAGCGGGCGCCGAGGTCGCGCAGCTCGATGGCCGCCGTCTCGAGACCCGAGAGCTTCTCGCGGAGGCCTCGCTCGCGCGCGACGGCGGCGTCGAATTTCGCGCGCACCCCGCTCACCTCCTGCCGCACCTCGGCGTCGAGCTGCCGCGCGACGATGCTCTCCTGGCGCCGCAGCTCGACCATCGCCTCGTGGTTCGGACCGAGGCGGCTGTCGAGGCCGGTCCGCGTCGCCTGCAGATCGAGCAGCGTCCCGTGCAGTTTCTGGATGCCGGGACGGTCGAGAAAGTAGGCGAGCGGAGCGGCGGCGGGGTCGGTCAGGAAGTCGAATCGGCTCTGCAGCGTGACGCGCGCGCCTTCGGCCTTCGTGAGCAGGCTCGAAAGCTCGCCGATCTTCTGGCCGGTCACCTTCTGCTCCTGGTTCACCGCGACGTTCGGGTGCTCGGTCGAGAAGGCGCGCAGCGCGGCCTGCGCGTGCTCGAGCTGCTGCACCGACTCGCCGAGCTGCTGGTCGAGGAAGTGCCGTGCGGTCGCGTCGGTGCCGAGGCGCGCCTCTTCGTTGGCCTCGAGATAGGCCTGCGTGTGCGCCGCGGCGAGGATCGCCGAAAGGGTCGGGCTCGGCGTCGTGAACCGCACCTCGACGAGGTCGGTGCCGCGCACGTCGCGCACGGACAGCCAGCGCATGTAGCGGTCGAGGAGCTCGCCATCGACGTCGGCCTCGGCGCCGCCGTCGTCGTGGACGAGCGGCGTGCCCGGGACGCCGCGCGGCCGGAGCATCGTCAAGAGCTGCCCGCCGACGGCGAGCAGTCCCGCGCGCTCCGCGCCGGGGTGGAGGAACGCCTCGTTCTCCGCCAGGCGGCGCGTGCGGATCACGCGCTCGGCGAGATCGCGGCTCTCGAGCATCGCGACCTGCGTCGCGAGGAAGCTCGACGCGCCGTTCACGTTGCGCTCGTTCTGCTCGAGGTCGAGCACGTTGCCGTCGAGACGGAGCTGGATCGGCGATTGGCGCGACACCTGGAGTTGCGTCGCCGAGGTGTAGAGTCGCGGCGACAGCATCGTCACGAGCAGGCTCGCGCCGAACACGATCGCGAAGCATGCTGCGGCGAGCCAGCGGTACTTGTAGAAGATGCGGACGTAGTCGCGCAGGTGCCGGCGCGGCGCCTCCCCGTACTCCGCTTCGTAAGGCGCATGCGCGAACGCGTAGTTCGGCGTCCCCCCGGAGGGGGCGGGCGCGAAAGTCCCGGGCGCGGCCGGCAAGGCCGTGCCGTTGGCGTCGATGGTGGCCACGATGTCTCCCCCTGAAGAAGAAGCGACTCAGAACAACAGCACGCTGCCGCCGACGTGGATCATCTCGCGCGCGAGCGTCCACATGCCCCACGGCACCGCGCGCGCCACCGACAGCGGGACGTGCACGACGTCGCCGTCGGTGATCGGCACGTCGGCCGCGCGGCCGTCGGCGATCGCGTCGAGATCCACCTCGAAGGTCCGCGAGCCGCCCCCCGGCGTCACGCGGCGGACCACCGTGCGCGACTGGTCGGCCGAGACGTGCTGGCCGCCCGCCGCCGCGACGGCGCCTCCGACCGTGAGACCGCGACTCACCGGGTACGATCCCGGCTTCTCCACCCAGCCGTCGACGAGCACGCTTCCCGCCGCCGTCACCGTGATGACGTCGCCGGGTCGCACCTCGGGATCGAGGCCCGCCGGCCCGCGTGCGGCCGGCGTCCCGACCAGCGCCACGTCGATGTAGATGCGCTCGCGCGGCGCCGGCCGCGCGTCGACGGCCCTCTCCGAGGACACGGCCCTCTCCGAGGACACGGCGAACTCGACGATACGGCCGGCGTCCTTGCTCGGACCGCCGGCCGTCCACAGCATGTCGCTCAGCGTCGCGCGCGGCCGGGTCACGGGATAGAGACCCGGCCGCTCGACGCTCCCAATCACCGCCACCACCCCGCTACGGAACTCGGCCACCTGCACGCTCACTTTCGGCGCGCGCAGGATCCCGGCCGCGATGAGGCGCCGCCCTATCTCGGCTTCGAGCGCCGACGGGGTGAGCCCCGCCACGCGCACGACGCCGATCATCGGAATCGTCACCTCGCCCCCACCACTCACCCTCAGCCCCTGCTGAAATACTGGGGCCCCCGCCACCACCTGGCCGGCGCCGGCCGCCGCGCTCGACGACCGCGCGCCTGCCGACGCCTGCGCGTCCAACAGATCCGGGATCCGGACTTCGAGAAGATCGTCCGGCCCGATGCGATACCCTTCGCTCGCCGGCGCGACCGCGCGCGCCGCCGCGATCTTCGACAGGGCCTCGACGTCGGCCGATGTCATGAGATCGCTCGCCACCGGCGGCGCCCCCGCGGCGCGCTCGGGGGTCGCGCCGAGGCGAGGGCCGCCGCAGCCGGCAACCGTCGTCAGCGCGAGGGCGCAAGCGCCCGCGCACAGCTTCGTAGAGATGCGATGCATGTCCGCGCGCCTCGGAGTCCGATCGTCCGCGCTACGACCGCGAGCGCGGCGGGCAGGGACGAAACGGCCGGCACCACGTCATGCTGCCGTGGCGGCAACACACCCGCTTGCGGACGACCGCCGGACGGTTCGGCTTTTCGGGACAGAGCTTCTCGTCGGTCCGCACCAGTACCTGCTTGTTCGGACAGAAGAGCCGATCGCCCCTGTCACGGCCTCCATGACCGTCGTGGCGGTCGTCGTCCCAGTCGTCGTCGTGACGGCCGCAATTCGGGATCGAGCGCCGGTCGTCGTCGTCGTCGTCGTGGGCGAAGAATCCCTTGCTCTTCTCATGACCGCCCCTCGCGTCGTGGTCGCCCCTGGCGAACGCGGCCGGCGCCAATGCCATGGTGAAGACGAGCGCCGCGGTCCCCACCCGCAGCGCACTGGCAGCGTAACCTCGATGCAGCATGCACACCCCCTCACGGTTTGTCCCGGCCGACACACACACCCCCACGGCGCGGCTCCGTACCGGCTCGCTCAACTCTCGTGTTGTCTCGATGTGGCCGCGTCGTGCGTCGCGAGGACGCCTGCGCCAGCCGGGGCGGAACCTAGCGAGACGCGTGCCTGCGCCCGCGGAGGATCGAGAGCTCAGCCGGTTCGCGGACGTCCGCGGCCGCTTGAGCGCGCGCGTCAGCGGCTGCGCAAGCGAACGCGCGTCACGACTCTAGCGGCTCGTGCAACGATGAACGCCCGACGCCATGCGTTCTCCGAAGCGCGTGTGTGCGACGCGGCCCGAGAACGCGAGCGCGAAGCGGATCGGCTCGTCCCGTCCCACGAGCATGCGTCAATGCGCAGCAGGTCTGGTCGGGTCCTGGCGCGCCCCGAGCAGGGCGCGGTCGAGGTCGCGGACGAGCGTCGTGAGATCGGCGGCGTTCGTCGCACCCGGAACCAGGCGCGCCGCGAGCGCGGCCGCGGCGCCGGCGTTGGCGTGCTCGGCCTCCGCGCGCGTCGTCGCGCGGGCGCCGTCGAGGTCGGCGAGCGTGAGCGAAGAGGCGCGGTCGGCCGCGAGGCAGAAGCGCTCGGGCTCGGCATCGGGCAGCGCTACGTCGGCGAGCGCGAGGGCGCGGAGGATGCGCGCCGCCTGCGTGGCGAGCGCGAGCGCCGCCGGGCGGTCGGGAGCGGCGGTCCGCTGGTCCCCCAGCCGCCACGGCTGACCCGGTGCCGCGACCGCGACGTACGGGATGCCGCTCGCGACGCCGTGCTCGACGAGCGGCGCCACGCCCGGGAGCCCGAGCGCCGCCTGCAGCTCGGCCTCGCCCGCGAGGCGCGCGGCGTCGGCGGCGGCCGCCGTGCGGAGCCAGACGGGGCGCTGTCCGTCGAGCCAGAACGCCGCCTCGAGGCGGCCGCGCTCGGGCGGCGAGGCCACGATCGCGACGCGGCCCATGTGACGCGCGGCGAGCGCGGCGAGCCAGCGCTCCGCGGCGTGGTAGCCGGGCGCGGCGCGCCGCACTTCCTCGAGCGTCGCGCGCGCGCGGTCGTCGACGTGGCGCGCGAGGAGCTGCGCGGCGCGCCGCATGGCGAGGCGGGTGAAAGTCTTGCCGGCGCGCGCCAGGCTCGCGAGCAGCACGCCCGCGGCGCGATCGGCGAGCGCCGGCGGGATGCCGGGATCGAGCGCGAGCTCGAGCATGCGGACGCGGAGCGGCTCGGCGTAGCCGCGCAGCACCGGGTCGGGCGCCGCCATCACCTGCTCGAGGCCGACCGCGAGCCCCTGCGGGTCGCCGTTCGCCGCGCCGGCGTCGCTTTCACCGCGCAGGCGTCGGTGTACCGCGCGGAGCGGCGCGAAGATCGCGGCGACGTCCGGCGACAGCGACGCCGCACCCGCGGGGTGCACAGCGGCCGCGTCGAAGGCGCGGCGGAACGCGTCGCCGTCGAGGAGGCTGAACAGCACCTGCACGCGCTCCTGGCCCTGGAAGGTCTCGGTCAGCACCTGGAGGAGGCGCGCGAGGCGGGTCGCCGAGAGGCTCGCGAAATCGATCCGGTGCACGACCTCCGCGAAGGCGGCGGCGGCCTCGGCGTGCGAGCGCTGCGGCGCGAGCGTCTCGAGGTAGGCGAGCAGCACGCCGACGTCGGCGGTCAGCCGGATCGCGCCCGCCAGCATGCGCGAGCGCGCGGCGGCGTTCGACTTCAGCGGCTCGCGGCCGATCGCGGCCTCGATCACGCCGCGCTCGACCTTGCCGAGGAGGTGGCGGCAGACGCCGCGGTCGCTCGGCTCGCGCCGGCCGTTCACGAGCAGATCCTCGGCGGCGTTCAGCCGCAGCCGGAGCGCGTCCTTGTACTCGCGGAGGAACACGAGGTGCTCCTTCATCTCCGCGATCTCCTCGGGGCCGAGGGGCTCGGGCGCGACCGCCGACTCCGCCGCGAGCCGGCTGACGCTCGGGACGAGCGGCGCGGCCGCCTCGGCGGGCGTGGCGTTCGGGGTGGCGGCCGCCGGCGCGTCCCCGGCCGGACGTCCGCGCCGTCCGCGGCGGCGCCGGCGGCGGCGCGGGGCGGCGTCTCGCGCGCGCGATGGCGGCGCGCCGGGGGCTTCGGGCTCCATCGCCCCACCGCGTTAGCACACCAGGGACGGCGGAACGACTCGTCTCGCGCATCGCCCCGGCCGCCGTGATAGGAGCGCCCGGATGCCCCCGCCGCCCGCCGACCGCCCGCGTGCCGTGCGCGAGGGCTTCCTCCTGCGCGCGGCGGCGCTGCCGGTCCTGCCGGCGAACCTCGCGGGCGCGATCCTCGTCTACCTCTACTTCAACTTCGTCGATCCGCTCGAGCCGGTGATCGACGACGGCGCCTACGAGGGGCAGCGGCTCGCCGTCTTCCTGCTCGTCGTGACGGCGATCCTCGGGAGCAGCGTCTATCTGAGCGCGCGCTGGTTCGGTCCGCTGGCGCGTTGGCGGCAGCGCCTGCGCGAGGGCGCGGACCCGGCGGCGGTGCCGGCGACGATCCGCCGCCGGGTGCTGAACGCGCCGCTCGCGAACACCGTCCTCACGCAGACGGGATGGACCTTCGCCGGGATCTTCTACCTGATCTACCTGCGCGCCATCGACGGCCTGGCGCTCGGCGAGGTCGGACGCATCACGGCGGCGCTCGTCTTCATCGCCGGACCCCTCACGTCGGCGCTGACCTTCCTCGCGAGCGAGCTCTACCTGCGCCGCCAGGTGCCGATCTTCTTTCCCGACGGCCGCATCGAGCAGGCCGGCGTGCTGCGGGTGCCGATCCTCGCCCGGCTCGGCGGCACCTTCGCGGTCACGTCGATCCTGCCGCTCGCGCTCATGATGCTGGTCGCCTTCTGGGTGCAGCAGCGCCACGGCGCGTACGCCGCGGGCGAGGGCGGCGCCTTCTGGACGCACCTCGTCCGCGCCCAGGGCTTCATCGCGCTCGTGACCGGCATCGCGTCGCTCGTGATGGCGTGGCTGGTCGCGCGCTTCATCAACCGGCCCGTGCAGGCCCTGCGCGCGGCGATGGCGCGGGTCGCGGCCGGCGATCTCTCGGTGCGCGCGCCGGTCCGGAGCGCGGACGAGCTCGGGGAGCTCTCGGCCCACTTCAACGCGATGGTCGGCGAGCTTCGCGCCGCCGAGCGAACGCGCGAGATCTTCGGGCGCTACGTCAGTCCGGCGGTTGCGCGCGAGGCGCTCGAGCGCGGGGTCGCGCTCGGCGGCGAGGTGATCGTCGCGACCGCCATGTTCGTCGACCTGCGCGGCTTCACGGCGACGTCGCGGCTGAACACGCCGGCGCGGGTCGTCGAGATGCTGACGGAGTACTACGCGCTGGTCGAGCGCGTGTGCGAGCGCGAGGGCGGCGTCATCACGCAGTTCCTCGGCGACGGCGTCGTCGTGGTCTTCGGCCACCCGCTGCAGCCGCTCGCGGGGCATGCGCGCGCCGCGGTGCGGGCGGCGATCGCGCTGCAGCGCGCGCTCGCCGAGCGCAACGCCGCGACCGCCGACGAGCCGTTCGTCGCCGGCACCGGCATCTGCACCGGCGACATGATCGCCGGGAACGTCGGCACGGGCGGACGCGTCACCTACACGGTCGTCGGCGACGCCGTGAACCAGGCGGCGCGGCTCCAGGTGATGACGCGCGATCTCGCCGCGCCGGTTCTCATCACCGCGAGCACGCGCGCCGCGCTCGACGACCCGTCGCGCGTCGTGCTCCGCCCGTTCGGCCCGCTCGCGATCAAGGGCCTCGCCGAGCCCGTCGAGGTCTGGGCGGTGGAAGGACCCGGACCGGCGGAGGGCTCCGCGCCGCGCTGAGCGCCGCCGTCAGTCGATCGGCGTGCAGACGTCCTTCGCCGGCGGCGTGCGCGCGCACGCCATGCCGTCGGTGACGCCGCTCGCGAGGTAGGCGCAGGCGTTGCCGATCGCGGCCTGGCGCGCGTCCTCCTCGCGCTCGCCTTCGACGGTGCGGCACTGCGAGAGGCCGTTGTAGGTGATGCACACCTCGCAGCGAACCCCCTGCAGGTGAAAGGTCCGCCACACGACGAAGCCCATGAAGAGGAAGAGCGCGGCGAGCGCGAGGCGACTGAGGATGCGGCGGCGCGGCGCGGCCATCGGGCGCACCGTAGTACGCGTCGCTCCGAGCGGCAACGCGATGGCACGCGCGCCGGCGCGTCACGGCGTGCGCGGCTCGTTGCTCCGGCCGTCCTTCCCCGGCGCGGCGACGCGCATCAGGGACGGATGCGCCGGTAGATGCGCGGTCCGCCCGTGCTGGCGCCGTAGGCGAGCCGCCAGTGCTCGGGGTGGGACAGAACCGCCGGCTCGGCGTACCGCCGCGAAACGTCGAGGAACTCGAGGTCGTCGATCACGACCCAGTCGATGGGGACCTCGCGGAGCTGGCGCTCGGCGCGGTTGGCATCGGGATCGAAGGGGGGGAAGACCGCGCGGAGCCCGCTCATCAGGTAGAGCCGGTGCGGCGTCGCGGTCGCCGCGATCGCGCCGGGGGCGGCCTGCCGCGCGAGCCAGGCGAGCGCCTCGTCGTGGAGCTGCCAGCGGTGCGAGTAGAAGAAGAGGCGCTGGGGCGTCGCGCCCGGGACCGCCGCGACCGGCGTGTGGCGCGCGCTGAACACGGTGCCGAGGACGACGACCTCGGCGGCGAGGAGCACGCCGATCGCGGCGCCGGCGGCCGTCTGGAGCGCCAGGCTCGCGACGCGGCTCGCGTTCTCGAGGACGAGCGCCAGGCCGATGGCCGTGAGCGGCGCGAGCGGCATGAGGTAGCGGCCGAACTGCGACGGCCACGGCGTGAGCGTCGCGAGCGCGAGCGACGCGAGCCAGACCAGGGGCGCCAGGCGGATGCCGTCGAGGACGAGCATGCCGAGGCCGGCGGCGGCCACGAGTCCGATCAGCGTGCAGCCGAAGCGGTTGAGCGCGAGCGAGCGTGACGGCGGCGGCGGATCGTCGCGCAAGTGGAACACCGGCCGGAGCGGACCCTCGGCGCGGACGCCGATGCTTTCGCCGAGACGCTCGGGAAGGGCGAGCGCGTTGTCGACGACGCGCCGGACGAGATCGCGCCCGTCGGCGATGCCGCGCTCCGGCTCGAAGGCGTCGCGGTACGCCATGTTGGCCGCGTAGCCGACGTTGTAGAAGTTGTAGGGCGCGCGCTGGTACGCGTACGCCGGCTTCACGAACTCCGGCCGTGTCTGCACCTCGGTGACGTAAGCCTGCCAGACCAGCACGGGCAGCGCCGCGAGCGCGGCGCGGAGCGCGGCCTCGAGCACGCGGCGCGCGAGGAGCGCGTCGACGACCCAGGCGACCAGGAGCGCGAGCCCGCTCGCGCGCAAGAGGTAGGCCGCGCCGCCGAGCAGCGCGGCGAGCCCGCGCCGCTCGTCGCGCTCGGCGACGAGCAGGAACAGCACCGTCGCGCACGCGAAGGGCAACTCGGCGAAGAGCGCGTCGGAGAGCCAGAGCAACTCGAGGTGCAGCACCACCAGCAGGCTCGCGACGAGCGCCCACCCGGCACGGAGCCAGCGGCGCGCGAGCGCGTAGACGGCGAGCGCGTAGACGAGGAAGAGCACCGCCCACGTGAGCCGCAGCGCGTGTCCGGTGACGGCGGGCGCGCGGCTGCCGACGAGGCGCTGGTGCGCCGCCACGATCATCGGCAGGAGCGGCGGATACTGGATCGCCTCGATCCGTCCGGGCTCGTTGAGGAGGCGGTAGCCGTTTCCTTCGCCGAGCGAGGTTCCGAGCACGTAGTACGCGCCGGCGTCGTAGCGGAGGTCGAGCGGACCGCGCAGGCGCGGCACCCACAACACGACCGTCGCGATCACCAGGAGGCCGACGGCGAGCCCGTCGGCGCCGACGCGGGGGAAGCTAGAGCGTGGCGTGAGTGACGTTCCAGGTGATGTCGCCGGGGGTGAGCGGCGTCAGCACCGTTTTCGCGAACGAGCCGTTCTGCCAGCGGTATTGGCGGAGCTCGTGTTGGTCCTCGGAGGCGACGTAGATCTCGAGTCTCCCGTCACCGTCGAGGTCGGCGAGGTCGACGGGCTGCTCGAAGCCCGACGACTTGGCGTCGATGAGCGTGCGCGTCCACGCGCCGGTCGCGCCGTCCGGGCCCTGCTCGAACAGCCAGAGCCCCGACGCCAGCGCACCGGCGACCAGGTCCATCTTGCCGTCGCCGTTCACGTCGCCTGCCTGGATCGCGCGCATCTGCCGGTCGGGGACGGTCGCGACGACGGTGCTGGTGAAGGCGCCGTCCCTGAAACGGTACTCCTTCACCGTGACCGGACGCACGATCTGGCCGCCCGCGCCGACCGCGCCTTCCCACACCACGTAGAGCTCGGACTGCGCGTCGCGGTCCAGGTCGGCGACGAGGATCTCCTTCGCGTGCGTGTCGCCGGGCGCGTCGACGACCGACTTCTTCCAGGCGCCGTCGGGCGCGTGGTGGTACATCGTCACCTCGCCCGGCTGCTCCTGGTCGAGCTTGTTCGGCTTGCTCGGCGTGGCGAAGATCTCCGGGAGACCGTCGCCGTCGATATCGCCGATCTCGATCTCGTGGACGAAGGTGTCGGCCCGGCGGTCGATCTCCTCCACGCGCCACCCGTCGCTCGGGTGGACGATCGCGATCACTCCCTGGTCGTGGGTGGCGATCACGAGGTCGTCCTTGCCGTCGCCGTCGACGTCGCCGCGCTCGATGTCGCGGAGGCGATCGAACTTGCCGCCAAACTTGGGGTTCCAGCGCGTCGTCGCCGACCATGCGCCGTCCGTGAAGCGCCAGGTCTTGAGCATCGCCTGGTTGGCGCCGATCGTGAGGAGACCGCCGTCCCACGGCATCGCCTTGTGGAAGGCGTTGCTCTCGGGATCCTCGACCGTGACCGTCTTCCAGCCCGCGTCGGTGCGGCGGACGATCAGGAGCTTCGCCGGGCCGGGAACGGGCTGCGTCTTGCCGTCGGCCTTCTTCACGTCGACGAACTGCGCGACGGTGAGGAGGAGCGACGGGTAGGGCCCGCCGGCGAGCGGATCGCGGCGCGGTGCCACGGGCGCGGGTGCCGCGGCCGGTGCCGCGGGCACGGGCGCCGCGGGTGCGGGCGGCACGCCGGGCTTCCCGACCGTTTCGCCGCCGCGTTCGCACGCCCCGAGGGCGAGGAGTGCGGCCGACGCCATCATGCTCCGCCACCCGACCGTCCGACGCCGCATGCGAGCTGACGTAGGATGGATCATGGCGGCTTGCAAAGGGGGCCGCGGCCCGCGGCGCGGGGCGCGAGTGCTGTGCGTTTGTGTACGCCGGAATGCGCCTTTGTGACGCCCGGCGACGCGTGGGCGGGGCGGCGTATCGCGCGTCCGATCAAGCAGATACCGCGCGGGCGGCGCCTCCGGGCGCCGCGAATCTCCAAAGGCATGCTCGTTGCTCGCACGGCACGGCATGAGCTCGCCCGAGATGCACTCCGAGGCCGCCGAATACCTCGCCCCCCGCTCCGCCCTGCGCGAGCTCTTCAATCGCGTCTCCGAGAGCTGCGACCTGCCGCCGCTGCCCGCGGTCGCCGTACGCGCCATCGCGCTCGCCCGCGATCCGAACGTCGGCACCGATCAGCTGGTGCGTGTCGTGTCGACCGACGCCGCGCTCGCGGCGCGCGTCGTCTCGATCGCGCGTTCGGTGCGCTACATGCGGCGCGAGCCTCCCCGCACGCTCGACGCCGCCATCCAGACCGTCGGGTTCCAGGCGCTCCGGCGCATCCTCATCGCCGCCTCGGCGCGGGCCGCCTATCGGGCCGACGACGTCGTCGCGCAGACGCTCTGGGAGCACGCGCTCGCGACCGCGCTCGCTGCCGACGAGCTCGCACGTCTAGCGGGCGAGCCGCGCGGCGGGGGCTCGTTCATCGCCGGGCTCATGCACGACATCGGGAAGCTCGTGCTGCACCTCTCCGACGGCCGCCGCTTCGCCGCGCTCGATCACGACGACGAGGGGCGCGAGGCGGAGATCTTCGGCGTCACCCACTGCCAGGTGGGGGCATGTCTCGCGGAGCACTGGGGCCTCGAGGACGACGTCGTGTGGGCCATCCTGGCGCATCATGACGCGCCGAAGGAGGCGCCGCTCGCCGGCCGCATCCAGCTCGCCGACGCGATCGCGTGCCGGATCGGCTACGGCTGCACGCGCGGCGGCGACGCCGAGCTGCCGCGCGATCTCGCCTCGACCGTGCCGGTCGACGAGGTGGCCGCCAACGTGCTGTCGTCGTTCGAGACCGAGCGTACGTTGTTCGTGTAGGGCGCGGTCACTCGAACTCGCGCTCGCGCCACCACGGGTAGAAGGACGGCATGTCCACGCTCGGCCGGAGCGTGAACTTCGGCGGGCGCTTCTCGAGGAAGGACGCCACGCCTTCGTGAGCGTCGGCCGACCGGCCCATCGCGAAGATCGCACGCGAGTCGACCTTGTGGGCTTCCATCGGATGGTCGGCGCCGAGCATGCGCCAGAGCATCTGGCGCGAGAGCGCGACCGACATCGCCGACGTGCCCTCGGCCATCTCGCGCGCGAGACCGCGGGCCGTATCCAGCATGATCTCCGGCGGCGTCACCCGACTGACCAGTCCGGCCGCGAGCGCTTCCTCCGCCGCGAACACCCGTGCCGTGTAGACCCACTCCGTCGCCCGGCTGATGCCGACCAGGCGCGGCAGGAACCAGCTGCTGCACGCCTCGGGCACGATGCCGCGCTTGGTGAAGACGAAGCCCATGCGCGCGCCGGTCGCCGCGATGCGGACGTCCATCGGTAGCGTCATCGTGATGCCGACGCCGACCGCGGGGCCGTTGATCGCCGCGATCACCGGCTTCTTCGACTCGAAGATGCGGAGCGTGAGGAGGCCGCCGCCGTCGCGGTGCGTGTCGATGGTGAGCGGTTTCGCTCCGGCGGAATGGTCGAAGGCGCCACTCCCTCCGGACAGGTCGGCGCCGGCGCAGAACGCGCGCCCCGCGCCGGTCACGATGATCGCCCGCACCGCGTCGTCGGCGTCGGCGCGATCGAACGCGTCGATCATTTCGTGCATCATGCGCACGGTGAACGCATTCAGCTTGTCGGGGCGGTTCAGGGTGATGGTGAGGAGCGGGCCGTCGACGTCGTAGCGGATCTGCTCGTAGTCCATGGGCGTTCTCTTACACGTAGCGGTCCCCGATGCACGAGAAGAGCGGGAGATCCCACCGCAGCCCATCCGGCGCGGTCCCGGCCACCCGGATGATGCCGGCGTGGATCCCGTGCAGGTGGTGCGCCGCGCAGACCGTCGTACGGTTCGACCGCTGGTTCCCGCCGCCGCGTGAGCGGAAGCGGACGTGATGGTCGTGCAGGTTCCGGCGGCTCGAGCAGCCGGGCACCGTGCAACGCCAGCCGTCGCGCGTGAACACCGGGTCGCGATGCGGCGATTCGGCTTCCCAATCGACGATCACGCGCAGGAGCAAGCGTTCGAGCGCACGCCAGCGGGGCTCGCCGGCGCTCGCGAAGATCCCGAGCGCATCCCGCATCAGGGCCGTCACCGAGACGGGGCCGGCGAAGCGAACCTCGCTCTCCGCGATCTCGATCGTGCCGGTGTCAATTTTTGTCACCGAGCTCGACGCGCTCGGACACGCGCCGATTTGCACGCCGAGCGGGCTTTCGACGAGCGGCGGCAGGAGTGACGAAAAGGGACCGTCGAGATCGCGGCGATCGAGCACCCAAGCCACCTCGTCTTGCAGGCGGCGCACGGTGACCGCGTTCGCGCGCGCGAGCCAGGCATCGGCCGTGGTTCGGTCGACGACCGGGAGAAGGGCGAGGGTGCGCGCCCAGGAGAGCCGACCCTCTTCATAGGCGGCCGCGAACGGCGCGGCACGCCGGACGCCGCGTTCGATCCGCACGAGCGCCCAGACCTTGCGCGTCGAGAGGCCGAGGCGCTCGCGGACATAGGCATCGAGCGACCGGAATCCGAGCGCGCGGTAAAGATGGTGATCGACGAGCACTCGGAGAAGCCGGCCGATGCGCGGCTCGACCGTGCGGAGCGTGTGCAGCGCGGCGACGAGACGCGCGTCGATCTCGTGCGGGTCGGTGGATTCGGCGGGCGGCGCGAGCGACGGCGCCGTATCGGCGAGTGGGAGGTCGTTGGCGGTTGGCTCTGCAACCCTGTCGAGATCGGCGAGGGATGGATCGATCTCGATATCGACGACGGGCGCAGCGACCGACTGCCGATCACCGCGCCCGGCTCGCCGCTTCACACGAAGGAGGGCGGCGATCACACGGTCGGCGATCGTCGTCCTCATCGGGCGCGCCGCGATCCCTTCGGCGGCGATCGCTTCCGCTGCCCGCCACGCCGGGAGCGGCGCCCCCGCCATGCGGCTCGCGAGCTCGCAAGCGTGCCGCCAGAGACGCCGGATGCGACCCGGGCACTCGATCCGCAGCACGGCGACGGGCTCGCCGTCGATGAGATCGTCGTCGAAGTCCTCGACCGCCGCACTCCGATTCCGCGAGCGGTGCGCGGCCACCGTCGCGCTCAGCACGTCGATCGAGCGCGTGCGCGCGAGGCGCACCCACGCCGATTCGGTGGCGGCCGTCGCGACGCCAACCAGCAGCCGCAGCTGCGTCCACGAAAGGGTGCCGTCGTGAAACTCCGCCGCGATCCGTGGGCGATCCGCCAGCCGCCTGGCGACGAACGCCGCTTCTTCGACTGCGCGGGCGGACAAGCCCAGTCGCTCGCGAGCGTAGTCGGCGAGCCGCGCGAACCCGAGCCGGCCATAGGAGCGCCGGCCCAGCAACAGGTCCGCGTACATCCCGATCGTCAGCCGCGCGGATGCCTCGGTGCGACATGCCACCCGCAGGCCACGGTCGATGTCGATCGCGAGGCGCTCGCGCTCCACCACGCGGACCCGCTCGGCTTCGGCGCGCGCGCACGCGACGAGCCGCGGACGGCCCGCCGGCACGCGGGCAAAGGAGGGTCGGGCGGCGAGGTGCGACATCGGAGACTCTCCGGAGAGCGAAGAATAGGCGAAACCCAGTACGGTAGTCAAGAAAAATCTTGACGGTCGAGGCAAGGGCCATCCCGATGGAAAGCGGATTTGCGCCACCCGTCCGGAAGTGGTGACATCGCCCGACAAATCAGAGTTCTTGATCGCGCTCAGGTTCATCTTGCATCCCACGATGCCGATCTGAGATCGCGATGCGCACCTGCCCCGCCCGTAGAGGAGTCTCCGATTGGAAACCCAGGTCCGCACGCCCCAAACGGTCTTCATGCAGCCGCAGCGCCTCGTCGTCCCGCTCTTCCAGCGCCCCTACGTCTGGAACGAAGAGAGTCAGTGGGAACCGCTCTGGGAGGACGTCACTCGCCTTGCCGACCGTGTCCTCGCGCGACCGACCGATCGCCATCACCCGCACTTCCTTGGCGCCGTCGTGCTCCAGCAGGTCCCGAAGCAGACGGGGCAGATGCAGGAGCGGACGATCATCGACGGCCAGCAACGGCTGACCACGTTGCAACTGTTGCTCGATGCGCTGCATGCCGAGCTACTGGCGGTCGGAGCGCAGGCGCCGGCGATGCGGATCGAGCCTCTCGTGATGAACGCCGAGCCGTTTTGTGTGAAACCGGAGGATCGGTTCAAGGTCTGGCCGACCAATCGCGACCGCTCGGCCTTCAATGCCGTCATGGCGGCCTCGCCGCCGATCGACTACGCGGGGCTTGGGCACGTCGGTGAGCGCATGGTGGAAGCGCACCGCTTTTTCCACGCTCGGGCGCACGAGTGGCTGGGAACGGCAGGGCCGGACGCGGTCGCGACCCGCGCCGCCGCGATCGAGACCGTCGTGCGAGACCTGCTGCAAGTGGTCGTGATCGATCTCGCCGCGGACGAGAACGCGCAGGAGATCTTCGAGACGCTGAACGCTCGCGGCGCCCAACTGACCGCGGCCGACCTCATCAAGAACTTCATTTTTCAGCGCCTGCTCGAGCTCGGGACGGACGTCGAGGCGGCGTATCGGAAGCACTGGGCGGAGTTCGAGACCGGGTTCTGGGAGACCGAGATCGCCGTTGGTCGCGTGCGTTATCCGCGCTCCTCGATCTTCCTGAATCATTGGCTGGTGGCGCGGACGGCCGAGGAGGTCGTGGCGCGCGAGGTGTTCGACCGGTTCAAACGCTTCGCTGATCACGAAGCCGGCGTGCCGATGAGCGGGCTGCTCTCGAGGATTCACGAGGCGTCGCAGGTCTACCGCCGGTTCGTGACGGGGGCGGCCACGCCTACCGGTCCGATCGACCGCCTCGGGCTATTCGGATACCGCACCGGCGTTCTGGAAAGCGAGGTCATCAAGCCGCTCGTCCTCGGTCTTCTGGATCCCGAAGAGGCGGAGATTCCGCACGAGCAGATCAGCAAGGCGCTCGACGTCGTCGAAAGCTGGATGGTGCGCCGCATGTTGGTTCGCGCCACGACCAAAGCGTACAACCAAGTGATCGCGGAGCTCGTCGCGCAGGTCCGCAAGGGTGACCGGAGCTGCGCGGGGGACATCATCGAGACGTATCTGCGCGCTCAAGCGAGCGAGAGTCGCTACTGGCCGGACGACGCCGAGGTCCGCGAGGAGCTCGGCACACTCCAGGCGTACCGGCGGCTGGGTCGCGGCCGCTTGCGGATGGTGCTCGAGGCGATCGAGGACTTCCAACGCGGGTGGAGGGACGGCCGGCCGGGATTCGGCGACGAGCGCGTCGCCCGCGGCAAGCTCGTGATCGAGCACGTCATGCCGCGAAAGTGGGTGTCGCACTGGCCGCTCACCGCCGGGGGAGATACCGAGACTGACCGCGAGCGGCTGCTCCACACGCTGGGGAACCTGACACTGCTGACGGGGAAGCTGAACTCCAAAGTCTCGAACGGTCCCTGGCTCGGCGCGGGCGGGAAGCGCGAGGCGCTCGAATCGCACGACGTGCTCGTCCTGAACCGCGAGCTCCTCAAGAGGGCAGCCGAGCAGTGGAGCGAGGTTGCGATCCGCCGCCGCACGGAGGAGCTCACGGAGAGCATCCTCCAGATCTGGCCCGTGCCGCCCGGCCATCGCGCGAACTTCCAGCGCGATCGCCGCCCCCGCCTCCGAAAGTTCGTGCAACTCGCCGACCTCATCAGCGCCGGCAAGCTCATGCCCGGCATGTCGCTCCATCCGCGCCGCAAGACGCTCGCCGATCGGGTCGCGATACTGCTCCCCGACGGCCGGATCGAGGTCGACGGTCGCATCTTCACCCGACCATCCGAAGCCGCCGTTGCGATCACGGGCCGGCCGACCAAGGGCTGGTACTTCTTCCTGGTGGATCAGGCATCCCGCCGCTCCCTGCAGGACGTCCGCCTCGACTACGTCGAAGCGATGTCGGTCGACGACGACGATCTCGATGACGAACCGACCGAGGACGACGACTGACGCGCGAGATCGTAGAGCTCTTCCGAGTCCTGGTCTAAACGGAGATTCCCGATGCCGCTCTTCCTTAGTCGCGCCGCGCTCGCCGCCCTCGTCTTCGGCGTGCTCCTCGCCGTCTATTCCTCGTCGCGCGGGCCGCTGCCGACGTGGGATGCGTATGCCAACGTGTTCCCGGCGCTCAGCCTCGTGAACGACGGCGACTTCGTGCTCGCGCCCACCGAGATTCCCTTTCTCTTCGACTGGAGCCTGCCGGCGAGCGGGCGCCGGCTCCAGGTGCCGGTGTGGGATCGCATGGTGATCGACGGGCGGCCGGCGGCCGAGCTCTATCGGGAAGGGAAGCTCCGGCCCGAAGGGTCGCCGTACTACTTCGTTGTCCGGACGCCGACCGGCGAGTATGTGGGGAGCGAGCCGCCGGGGACGGCGGTCGTGGCGGCGCCGTTCTACGCGGCGCTGGCGCTGCCGGACGTCGCCCGGAGCCTCCGCGACGTCCGGCCGCTCGTCGAGAAGAACGGGCTCGTGGCGGCCGTGCTGACCGCTGCGACCGCGGCGATCCTCTTCCTCACGGCGGCGCGCTTCCTCGACACCGGGCGCGCGCTGCTCGTCGCGGCGATCTTCGGGCTCGGGTCGTGTGCCTGGTCGCTCGGCAGCCAGGCGCTCTGGGCGCAGGCGGGAATGCAGCCGTTCCTCGCGCTCGGCATCGACCAGTTCCTGCGCATCCGCGACCGTCGCGGCCATGCGCTCGTCGCGGGGCTCGCGCTCGGCGCCGCGGTCGCGTGCCGTTCGACGAGCCTCGTCGTGCTGGCGGCGCTCGGCCTCCATCTCCTCGCGACCGACCGCAAGTCCTTGGTGCTCGTCGTCGCGGGCGCGCTCGCGCCGCTCGCGGGCCTCGCGGCCTACAACCTCCGCTACTTCGGCTCGCCCCTCGTCGAAGCGCACGCGCTCATGGGACCGGCGGTCGCGCTCCGCAAGACGGGTGTCGCCGACCTCTGGCAGACGCCGCTCTGGGAAGGCGCGCTCGGCCTCCTCGCGAGCCCGGGCCGCGGGCTACTCGTCTACTCGCCGGTGCTCGTCCTCGCGTTCGTCGGCGCGTGGCGCGTCGTGCGCGGGCGGGCGGACCGCGCGTTCTTGCCGATCGTCGCGGCGGCCGCCGCGATCATGGTGGTGCGGTTCAAGTGGTTCGATTGGTGGGGTGGGTACAGCTACGGCTACCGGCCGCTCATGGACGCGATCGTGCCGTTCGCCGTGTTGTTGATCCCGGCGCTCGCCGCCGCCCGGCCGACGGCGCTCCGCCGCGCCGCCGTCGCCGCGGCCCTCGCGTGGTCGGTCTTCGTGCAATGGGTGGGGACCGCGTACGACAGCGACAGCTGGGACCGTCACGGTGGATTCGACCGCCGCGTCACCCGCAGCATCGACGAGCCGCGCTGGCGCGAGCGGCTGTGGTCGATCGGTGAGAATCCGATCGTGTTCTACTGGCGCCACCGCGCCGAGGCGGTCGCGCGCCGCGAGGCGAGCCTCGCGGAGTTCGCGCGGACGCCGTTCGAGGTGCGGCGCCCGACGCCGTGAAGCGGTGGTCCGCCGAGCGAGGTGGTGGCGGCGCGCGACCCCATCCGTGCCTGAAACGGCAACCCCACCGAGCGCGGTGCGGCAGCGTTCCCCGCGTTAGGGCAGCGCAGCGGTCAGCCGAGGATCTCGGCGACCCGGAAGAAGACGCGCGGAAACGCGACCATGGCGATGCGCCGGCCGCGGACCAGCCGCTGGTGCTCGCGGTACCCGCTTGCCGAGGGGCGCCGGTACACTTCGAGCGCCTTCCCGGGGATGTCGATCAGCCAGAGCTCGCGCACGTGCTTGCGGGCGTAGAGATTCGACTTGATGCGACGGTCGTAGGAGACGCTCGAGTCCGCGACCTCGATCGCGAGCAGCACGTCGGATGGGCGGGCGTAGACGGTGCTGTAGAAATCGGCCCGCACTGCGAGGAGTGTCAGATCGGGCTGCGGCTCGGAGTAGTCGTCGAGGACGACGGGATTCTGCACGCTGACGACGACCCGCGCCCCGAGCCGCCGCGAAAAGAGCGCGTTCAGACGGTTGACGCCGCCGATATGTCGCATGCCGATCGGGCACATGTGGAGGACGTCACCCTCGATGAGCTCGACGCGGGAATCCTCGTCGAAGATTCCCGCGTCGCCCATGCGGTGGTACTCGTCGATCGTGAAGCGGTGCCGGACCGGCATCGTATCGTCGACGGCTTCGTGAGCAACGGCGCGTGCCATTGCCGAGTTCCTAACCATACTGGTTCGCCTTTCGAGAACACATTTCGTGGTGACCGGCGCCGTTGAGATCATGCGCTAGGCGTGCGAGCGGCGCATCGCTCCGAGTAGCGGGTCGTCGCTTGACCGTTCCGCTGCGCGCGCGCTACGCCGTCGCGCGTGCGGATGAATGCGGCGGCGAGGCGGAGGCTCTTCGAGACGGTGCGGGATCATCTCGGCATGCACGTGAAGAAGCTGCATGCGCGGATGAGCTGGAAGGTCTTCCGGAAGGGCGCGTCGGTCCGGAACTGCGACGGCAGCTGCTGCCTCAAGGGCTCGGTCGCGTCGTACGACGAGTACCGGAACATCCTGAAGCACAAGGCGCTGATCGCCCCGTACATGACGTCGCGCGCGCGCACCAAGCCCGACCGCTGGTTCGAGGCGCGGGTGAAGAAGGACCCCGACTACCTCTGCGGCAAGGCGGTCGCGACCCGCGTGCTCGACGGCGCGTGCGTGTTCCGCCGTGACGATCGCCTGTGCGCGCTGCACGTCGCGGGCGAGAAGGAGCTCGGCACGCCCTTCAAGTTGAAGCCGGCGATCTGTCTCCTGTGGCCGCTCTGCGTCGTCGACGGCGAGCTCGACGTCAGCTACGCTTCCTTCACGCGCCGCAAGGAATGCTGCGCCCCGGTTCGGAACGGCGCCCGGACCATCTACGACGTGATCGGCCCCGACGATGCCTCGATCCGCATGATGGCGCGGAAGGAGAACTCGCGCGGCGGGAGCGGCGAGATGCCGCCGCACTTGCGGCGCGGACCGACGAAGTCCTGACGCCGCGGCCCCGACGCGGATCGATCCGACACCGCGTCCGCAACGCCGCACCGCGTGCACGATCCCGGGGGCATCGGAGCACTCGCCCGGGCGTCAGACGTTGAAGCGGAAGTGCAGCACGTCGCCGTCCTGCACCACGTAGTCCTTGCCCTCGACGCGGAAGACGCCGGCGGCGCGGCAGCCCGCTTCGCCTCTGTGCGCGAGGAAGTCGGCGTACGACATCACCTCGGCACGGATGAAGCCGCGCTCGAAGTCGGTGTGGATGACCGACGCCGCCTTCGGCGCCTTCCAGCCGCGCCCGATCGTCCAGGCGCGCACTTCCTTCGGGCCGGCGGTGAAATAGCTGACGAGTCCGAGGACGGCGTAGCCTTCCTGGATCACCTGCTCGATGCCGCTCGCGGTGATGCCGTAGGACTGGAGGAACTCGGCGCGCTCGGCGTCGTCGAGGCCGACGAGCTCGGCCTCGACCTTGGCGGAGATCTTGATGATGTGCGCCTGGCGCGGCTCCGCCCACGCGCGCAGCCCCTGCACGTGCGCGTTGTCCTCGGCGAGCGACCCCTCGTCGACGTTGGCGCAGAAGATGACCGGCTTCGAGGTGATGAGGCCGAGCTCCTGGAAGAGCACGGCGCCGTGTGCCGACTCGCGCTCGGGAAACGCGACCGCCGGCAGCCCCTGATGCAGGTGCTCGACGAGGCGCTTCGCGACCTCGAGCTGCGCCGCCGCATCCTTGTCGCCCTTCGCCTTCTTGGCGAGGCGGTCGATGCGTCCTTCCGCCATCTGGAGGTCGGCGAGCACGAGCTCGGTCTCGATCACCTCGACGTCGCGCACCGGGTTCACCGAGCCGTCGACGTGCACGACGTCGGAGTCGTCGAAGCAGCGCACCACGTGGACGATGGCGGCGGTCTCGCGGATGTGGGCGAGGAACTGGTTGCCGAGGCCTTCGCCGGTCGACGCGCCCTTCACGAGCCCGGCGATGTCGACGAACTCGACGGTCGCCGCGACGATGCGCTCGGGGTCGACGAGGGCGGCGAGCTTCGCGAGCCGCTCGTCCGGCACCGGCACGACCGCCTTGTTCGGCTCGATCGTGCAGAACGGGTAGTTGGCGGCCTCCGCGTTCTGCGCCTTGGTGAGGGCGTTGAAGAGCGTGGACTTGCCGACGTTCGGGAGGCCGACGATGCCGATCGAAAGACCCATGGGTGAATCGCGTTAGGTAGCCCGGAGCATGGGCGTGGGCAAGCCGCGTGCGCCACCGCGCGCGCGACCCGCGCGACCGCGCGCGCGACCCGCGCGACCGCGCGCGCCACCGGGCGGTGGGTCGCTTTGCGGCTCCCGGTTCCTGGAGCCCCGCACTCAGGGCCCGCCGGTGGCTCCATGTTGCGGGGTCAGCGGGTCCGCTCTTTCCTCTTGGGCGCTGGGGTGTCGAGATCCGAGCTCGCCGCGTCCCTGGCTCCCCGGCCAATGGTAGAGAGCTCGATCCACGTTCATCGACGGCTGCCAGGACTTCGACCTCATCGGGAAGTGAGGGATCTTGTGTTTGAGGCCATCATGGACTCATAATCAGTCCATGAAGGACATAAAAGTCAGCGAGCTCAAGGCGAACCTCAGCAAGTACCTACGGATGGCGTCCCGCGGCTCGTCCATCGTCGTCAGGGATCGCGACGAGCCGATCGCTCAGATCGGTCCACCGCAGGAGGCCGCGGTCTCCTGGTCGGAACGGATGGCGCGCCAGGGGCGCCTCCGCGTTGGGACGCAGAACTGGAGCCAGTTGAAGATCGCGAAGCTCGATCGGTCGGTCGACATCCAGGCGTCGCTACGCGCGGTGCGCGAGGATCCGAGTGAAGTACGTCGACGCTAGCGCGGTGCTGCGGGTGATCTTCGCCGAGGCGGGGACGACGGTCCCGCTGCGGGACGGCGACCGCATCGTGTCCTCGCAGCTCGTGGAGATCGAAACAGTCCGCGCCGTCGACCGCGAGCGCCTGCTCGGGGCCCTCGACGATGCGCAGACGGCGATCAAGCGCAAGGAGCTGGGGGATTTTCTCGCGATGCTCGATCTCCTCCCGATCGACGGTGCGGTCGTCGATCGAGCGAAGAGCTCGTTCGCGGTGAACGTGCGGGCGCTCGATGCCATGCATGTCGCGAGCGCGGAGATCCTCGCGGCGGAAGCGCGGGGCGAGGCGCTGGAGTTCTGGACGCACGACGACCGCCAGGCGGTAGCGGCGACGTCGCGTGGGCTCGCGGTCTTCGGAACGTGACGTCCGGGATGCGCCGGCCGCCTGCCGTTCGAAAAGTAGTCGAAACCAGGGTGCGGGCCTGGCCTCTCCCTCGAGCCGTGGCTTCCCATACGGCTCCGCCGCGGCCTACCCCCTGCTCCCGAAGAGCCCCGCCATGAGCTTCGGGACGTTGGCGCCGGCGCTCGGGTACTCCTGCGCGTCCGCGAGGTCGGCGATCTTCGGGAAGCTCGCCGCAATCTGCTCGACGCTCGGGATCGCGTCGATGCCGAGCGTGACGCCGGGGCTCTCGACCATCGCGGCGCGCGCGTAGTGCCCGCCGCCGGCGGTGAAGATGCCGCCGGTGAAGGTGTTCTCCTCGCTGCAGAGGAACGCGACCATCGCCGACACGAACTCGGGCTTCAGCTTCTCCATCGTGGCTTCGTCCATCACCGTGCCCATGAGGCGGCTCTTCGCGATCGGCGCGATGGTGTTGGCGAGGACGCCGAACTTCTGGCCCTCGAGCTTCACGGTGTTCATGAGGCCGACGATGCCGAGCTTCGCCGCCGAGTAGTTGGCCTGGCCGAAGTTGCCGTAGAGGCCGGCGGCGGAGGTGGTGAAGACCACGCGGCCGTAGCCGTTCTGGCGCATGGCGGGGAGCGCAGCGCGCGTCACGTAGTAGCTGCCGTTCAGGTGCACGTCGAGGACGCGCGTCCATTCCTCGGGCGTCATCTTCGCGATGCTCTTGTCGCGGAGGATGCCGGCGTTGTTGACGACGATGTCGAGGCGGCCGAAGGCCCCGACGGCGGCGGCGATCATCTTCTCGCCGCCGTCCCAGGTGTCGACCGAATCGTAGTTGGCGACGGCGTCGCCGCCCATCGCCTTGATCTCGGCGACGACCTGGTCCGCCATCGTGGTGCCGCTGCCGGTGCCGTCGGTGTTCCCGCCGAGGTCGTTCACCACCACCTTGGCGCCGCGCGCGCCGAACAGGAGGGCATGGGAGCGGCCGAGACCGCCGCCCGCGCCGGTCACGAGGGCGACACGCCCGTCGAATCGAATCTCGCTCATCGTCTGATCCTTTCAGGACGGGGCTTCGCCCCGGGGTTGGTTCTGCGTGGAATGGCCGGTTGCTACGGCCTCAGGGCTGTCGTTCCCTGAGGTCGCTGATCCGAGCGAGCGTCCGGAAGTCGCGGTCGCGATGCAGGATCTCGAGATCGTGCCGCAGGGCGCACGCGGCGATCAGGCAGTCCACCGAGGACCGGATCGCCAGGCCGCGGCGACGTGCCGAGCGGTAGAGGCCGACGGCGTCCAGCACGAGGGACTCGCCGATCGGCGTCTCGACGATCGGCAGCGCCAGCATCGCGGTCTTGGCGGCTCGAAAGGCCTGCTCTTCGCGGAAGCCCTGCAACACCTCCTGGACGATCGGCAGGAAGGTCACGACGTCGTCGAACGGGACGACCGCCTCGAGGTCGAGAGCATGGCGGCGGCGAAACGTCTCGATCCAAATCGATGTGTCGACGAGGGTCATGACCGCCGACGGCGAGGAGGACGGGCGTCCTGTCGCATCTCCGACAGGTCGCCGTCCCAGGCGCCGCTCCCGCGCAATGCGAGGATTCCACGCGCTCGCGCCCGCCGCACGAACTCCTCCAGCGCGCGGTCAACGGCGCGGGAGTACGTCTTCTCGCCGCTCAGGCGCGTGGCTTCGCGAAGGAGATCCTCACGAAGCACCAAATTCGTACGTTTCATGTGTATCGGGTGTACTGCGGACGGCCGGCGCCGGCAACCTCGATTGCGGCGAAACGTCCTCTCCGGCGCGCGCCGCGTCCGGACGAGCGCTCGGGCCGGCGGTGGTGTAGGGTGCCGCGGTCCGGTTCGAAGCTGCTCCGCGGAGAGAGATCGTGATCGAGGCCAACACCCCTGTCATCGTCGGCGTCGGGCAGTTCATGGAGGCGCCGGAGACGCCGGGCTACGCCGCCCGCGGGCCCGTCGAGATCGCCGCCGAGGCGGCGCGTGCCGCGCTCGCCGACGCGCGGGCGACCCGGCCGCTCGCCGCGGAGATCGACGTCGTCGCGACGACCCGCACGTTCCACGACTCGGTGCCGATCCTGGCCTCGCCGTTCGGCACGTCGAACAACTTCCCGCGCTCGATCGCCAGGCGCGTCGACGTAGTGCCGCGGCGGGCGATCTGGGAGGACGCGGGCGGCAACACGCCGCAGGACCTGGTGAGCGAGATGAGCGAGCTTCTGCACGCGGGCGGGGCGCGCATGGTCCTGCTCGCGGGGGCGGAGGCCGTGTCGACCGCGCGCTGGTTGCAAGCCCGGCAGCGGCACGCGGACTGGTCCGAGACCGTCGACGGCGACGTCGAGGACCGGCTCGGCGACGTGTCGAAGATGGTCTCCGAGGCCGAGATCCGCCATCGCGTCTTCTCCGTGCCGCCGATCTACGCGCTCGCCGAGCACGCGCGGCGCGGGCGGCTCGGCCTCGCGCGCGCGGCGTACGCGCGCACGATGGGCGAGCTGTTCGTGCCCTTCACCGTCGTCGCCGCTGGCAACCCCTACGCGGCGGTGCGGCGCGCGTACTCGGCGGACGAGCTCATGGAGGTGACGGAGCGCAACCGCATGATCGCCGATCCGTACCCGCGGCTCGTCGTGGCGCGCGACCAGACCAACCAGGGCGCGGCGGTGCTCCTGACGACGACCGGCGCGGCACGCGCGCTCGGCATCCCGGAGGAGCGCTGGGTCTACCTGCACGGCTACGCGCGCGCCGCCGAGCGGCCGCTCCTCGAACGCGCCGACCTCGGGGGCTATCCGGCGGCCGAGCTCTCCGGCAAGGCGGCGCTCGCCGCCTCCGGCATCGGGGTCGCCGACGTCCGCTTCTTCGACCTCTACAGCTGCTTCCCGATCGCCGTCTCGAGCGTGCGCGACGCCCTCGGGATCGCCGCCGACGATCCCCGCGGGCTCACGGTGACCGGCGGGCTTCCCTTCTTCGGCGGGCCCGGCAACAACTACTCGATGCACGCCATCGCGAGCACGGTGGAAAGGCTGCGCGCGCATCCCGGGACGTGGGGCTTCGTCGGCGCGAACGGCGGGATGCTCTCGAAATACTCGGTCGGCGTGTACTCGACGCGGCCCCGGTCCTTCACGATCTGCGGCAGCGGGTCGGTGCAGGCCGCCGTCGAGGCGCGGGCGGCGGTCGTGCTCACGGCGCAGCCGCGCGGCCGTGCGACGCTCGAGAGCTTCACCGTCATCCACGGCAAGGACGGACGCCCCGCGGTCGGCGTCGCCGTCGGCCGCTTGCCCGACGGCTCGCGTTGCATGGCGACCACCGGCAAGGGCGACGCCGCGACGATCGCGGGGCTCGCGGGCGCCGCCGACCCGCTCGGCGCGGCCATCGAGGTCACGCCGGGAGGAGCCGCCGCGAATCGCTTCGTGTTCGCGGCGCGATGACGTCGAGAGCTCTACTCCATGCGCTGCGGCCCGTGGCGCTGCACGGCGCCGCGCTGGCGATCCTGCTCTGGCCACTCGTCGGGATCGCGTTCGTTCCGATGGTGGATCTTCCCGGCCACCTGGCCGTCACGCGCATCCTCGACGACGTCCTGCACGGCCAGTACCGCGACTCGCTGCAGCTGAACCTCAATCCCGTCCACAAGCCGGCCTACGTGCTCCTCTACGGGATCTTCGCGCTGCTGCCGAAGGCGGAGGTCGGCCCGGTCGCCGTCGGGGTGATGGTCGCGGCGTTCTACGCGGCGGTCTGTCATGGCGTCGCGTCGCTCGGCAGGCGCCCCGCGTCCTCGCCGCTCGCCGTGAGTCTCGCGCTCCTGGTCACCATGTTCCTGTACGGCTCGGCCTTCTTCTGGGGCCTGATCCCCTTCCTCCTCAGCGTGCCGCCGGCGCTGATCGCCTACGTCGCCTACTTCGAGGCGAGCGGGGTCGTGAACGCCGCGCGGGCCGCCGGGCCCGGGACGGGGAGGCGGGTGGCGCTCTTCGTCGCGGCCGCGCTGCTGGCGCACGTCGTGCATCCGATCTCGTCGCTCTTCCTGGCGATCATGCTGGCGGGCGCTGCCGGCGCGGCGGTCGCGCTCGAGCTCGGAGGCCTTCGCACCGCCGGCGCGGCGGCCCGCGTCTGGCCGAGCGCGTGGCCGCTCGTCGTGTGGGCATCGGCGGTGGTGACGCTCCATGTCCTTACGGCGCCCGCCGGCCACGAGCTCGACCTCGCGCGTTCCATGCCCGCCTTCGCCGCTCCCTTCCATGGGGTCGCGGCGGCGCGTGCCTTTCTCGCGCAGATCCCGATCGAGCTCGGCATCCCGCCCATCCGTGAGCCGGCATCGGCGGTCGCTTCCTATCCCGTCGTCGTCGCGTTCTTTCTCGCCGCATCGTGCGCCGTCGGGCTGGTCGCGTCGCTGATCCCGCGCGCGGCGGATCGGCCGGCCGCGCGGCAGCCGGCGCCCCCGCTCGCCGCCTCCCCGGCGCTGCGGCTCGCCCTCGTCTTCGTTCTGAGCGCGCTTCTCTTTCTCTTCCTCAGGCACGACATCGTCGGGCTCGGCCGGCGGCTCCTCTGGTTTCCCGTGCGCGGGCCGTGCTTCCTCGTGTTCTTCTTCGGGGTGCTCACCGCGGCGCTGGTCCTCCGTTCGCTCGAGCCGATCCGATCCTCGCGGCTCGTCACGAGCGTCCTCGTCGCCTGCGCGCTCGCGATCGCCGCGGAGCGGAGCGTGGTCTTGCGGGGGCAGTTCGCGGCGTTCGACGAGAAGGCGCGCGCCTTCCTCCACGGCGACATTCCGGACCGCTGGTTCCGGAGCCAACCGTTCGGCTACGCCGACCACCTCCGCGTCTACCATTGCTACTTCGAGGAAGCCTGCCCCGACCACCACCCGCTGTTCTTCTCGATCTACCGGGACGACGCGACGATCTATCCCGTCTCCGCGATTCGAGGACCGCGCTAGCCCGGCAGGAAGATCGCGGAAGCGAAAACGCGGGCTCAGGGGGGGCCGTGCGGCAGCGCCGGCGGAGCGTACACCTCGACGAGGGCGTCCACGGCGCGCCGGAGGACGACGCAGCGGACGCATTGCGTGACCGCGCGGCCGTCGCGGCCGCATGCGTCGAGGCGCGCGAGGTCCTGGGGGTTGCAACCGGTGAGTGGGGCGGGATCGGGGAGCGTGACGGCGGACGTGAGGGAGAGCTTCCGGTCGGGCGTCTTGACGAGCGTATCCTGCGCCGGCGGCGCGGCGAGGAAGGCCGCGACCTTCGTGAACACCGTGTCGAGGTCGATGAGCACCCATTGAGCGAGCGCCTCCGGACACGACGGATCGGCGCGCGTGGTGTCGTCGCCGAACGCTGCGTGGCTGACGGCGATGGCCGCCTCGGTGGCGTGCTGTAGGAGGCGCGCCTCGCGCGCGCGCTCGATGCCGGGATCCGCCTTGCGCAGGTCGCGCAGGAAGACTTCCGCCGCCCGCGCCACCTCGGCGGCCGTCGCGGGATCTTCTGGACGGACCTCGGCCGACCCGACGTAGTAGCCGCGACAGCGCTCGGTCGGGTGATCGGCGGGAGCGTGCGGATCACCGCTGACGTTCACGAGACAATCGGTCGTCGCCTTCGCGCGCTCGGCGATGTACGTCCGCACCGCTCGAACGACGAGCGCGGTCCGCTCGTCATCGGCTGGGGGCGCGACCACCGGGATGCGGAAGGGGGTGCAGAGATTGGCGTCGCACGCCGTCCCGAGCCCGTCGAGATCGTCGTCGAAGCTCGAACGATCCGGGGCGTCGATGCAGTGGTCGAAGGCGTCGAGCATGCCGTCGCCGTCGCGGTCCCCGAAGAGCGTGGACGGCTGGTCGGTCGTCGTCGCGACGCCGATCATCGGCGTTCCGTCGATCGTCGTCATCGTGAGCGGGGGCAGGGTGGGTCCGACCTGCACGGCGAGCGCTTGGAATCCCAAGGTGTCCACGTTGACGATGACGAGCACGTCCTTGCCGGGACCGCCCGGCTCCCGACCGAGGAAGTAGATGTTGCGATTCCGGACGGCGTACGGATGCATCCATTCGTAGCCGTCCCTTTCGCAGCGGGCTGCCGGGACGTCGATGCGGATGCGCCGCGGCGTCGTCGCCGCGAGGTCGTACGCGGTCATGACCGGCGTTGCGGTGCCCGCAGGCGGTGGCGGCGTGATCTCTTTGGCGCGATAGGCGATCAGCGCGCCGCCGACCACGAAGTCCTCCGCCTGTCCGATCGTGATCCGTTGGGTCGTGGCCAGGTTGTAGGCGCGCAGGACGCGGTCGGCTGCATCGCCGTCTCCGTTCAGGTCGCAGCCGCCGGGCGCCGTGGTCGCGACGCAGTCGAGTCCGGCGGAACCTTCGGCGCTCTCGGGGGTGACGAAGACGACCCATTTCTGGCCCGCGACTACGCTGATCGCGACGTCATCGGCAGCGACCCCGAGACCCGTCGGTGTCGGCGCGACCGGCGGGTTCACGGCGGCGAGCATCAAGACGGTGTCGTTCGTGTCCCCGTCGTTGTTGCCGGAGCTTCCGAGCGAGCTCTCCGGGACCGTCATCGCGACCAGATGATCGGAGAGGGCGAGCTTCTCGACGGCGTACGTGAGGGAGAGGACCGCGTTGGTGTCGGCATCGTAGAATTGCGCGACGGCATCGGTGCGCGCGGCCGCGGTACGCGCCGCCGGATCGATGACGGCGGCGCGCGCGGCGATCGAAGGATTCGGACTCACGACCGACGGTATCCCCGACGTGTTCACGAGCTTCAGCACGGGCGTCCCGCCGCCGCTCGCGGGCTCGCGGAAGAACACGAAGGGAGCCGCGACCACGAGGGGGCCGCCGTTCAGGACGGCATCCCTGCTGACGTCGATGGCGCCGACGGTCGGGGTGATGTCGGCGCCGTCCGCGTCGACCACGCGCAGCGTGTCGTCGGTGCGCACCATCGCCGTGAGCCCGACGTGGGCGTCGAGGAGCGGGATCGTGGAGGTCGGCGTCACCCGACCCGCCACCGGGACCTTGGTCGTGTCGGGACACTTCTGGCCGCCCTGCGCGATCGTCAGCACTTCGGGGACCATGTCGAGCTTGCCGTCGCCGTTGAGCTCGCCGACCGCCGGAAAGTTTTCGTCGGTCGTGAGCGCCGTGACCCGGCTCGCGGGCTTGATGCCGGAGAGCAGCGCGGGATGCTTGCAACGGTTGACCTTGAACTTCCGACCGCCCTGCGTGTTGTCCATCACGATCGGGCCGATGCCGGCGTGGGTGACGCCGAGGTCGTCTTGCACCGCGGTGACGCGATCGGTGAGGTCGTACAGGCCGCTACGGCGCGCGATGCGGATGACCGAGATTTCCGCGTCGGTCGTGCCGAAGAGCGCGCCGCTCCCGTCGACCGAAACGACCGGCGGAAGCGGGAAGCCCTCGCGGGAGAATGCCTGCACGAGCTCGGAATCCTTCGCGCCACCGGCCTTGGCGGTGGCGAGAACCTGGCCGATCTTGTCGGGCTTCGCGGAAAAGGCGCGAAAGTGTCCGGCGCCCCGTTGCAGGTGCGCGGCCGGACCCCTGGGAGTGACCGGCTTCTGCTTGTGGCGAAAGGGAATCAAGATGTTCTCGCCGCCGTCGAGGGTCATCAGCACGACATCGTCGTCGGTGTCCTTCCGATCGAAGTCGTTGGCCTCGGGCAGGAGGGTGAACTGCCGGAACATCGACTCGGGGATCGTGTCGCATCCGACCGTCGGCTGGTTGAGAGCGTCGATCTGGGCGATCGTGTTGCCGGCGCCGTCGTCGACCGTGATCCGCACCGGACCCGCTACGCCGAAGGGCCGTCCCGGCGGCGCGACGGCATTCGGCACGTCGAAGCGGAGGACGTGGTCGTCGAAGGGATCGACGGCGACCTTGGCGCCCATGAGCGGCATCGGTGTCGGCCCGGGGCTCGGTCCGAGCTCGACCGTGAAGTGGATCACCACACGGTCGCCCGCCTGGAAGTGATCGCGCTGGCCGATTGGGAGGGGATTCGGCAGGCACTCCGGTCGGAGCGTGATCATCACCGTGTCGCGCGGACCGGCAAGCGCGCGATCGACCACCCCGCGCGTCGAGACGAAGGTCCGTGAGGCCGGTGGAATGGTGTTGCAACCCGCCCGAGCCGGGTCGGCCGACGCGAGTACGGCCAGCAACGCCGTCACCGTCGAGAGCAGAGGCCGGATCCTTCCCGCCATGGCTCCTCCGTACCGCGTTGACATCCCGGGGGGCAGATCTTCGGATCGCGCGCCGGCCTGTACGCCCGGTGGTCGTCGAGGTCAAGCAGCGGCGTGCGCGCGGCCGCGCCGGGGCTAGATCGCCAAGCCCACGCTCGCGCCGTGCCTGGTCGCCTCGGCCATGAAGCGCGGCAGCCACGCCGCGCCGGCGATATAGACCTTCGGCACGCCGCCGTCCGCCTTGAGCTCGTCGTAGAGCGCGTGGTCCGGGACCGAGCCGTAGACGAGCACGATCGTGTCGAACCCCTTCTTCTCGTAGCTGCGGACGCCGTACGCCGACACGAGGTCGAAGGCGTCGGCCCGCACCGCCTGGAGCACGAGGTTCGTGTGCACCACGACCCCGCACTGCTCCATGCGGGCGTGCACCATTCCGATCGAATAGCGCGCGATCTCGAAGCCGAGGTGCACCGACTTGTGGAACACCTCGACGTGCTTGCCGCGCGCGGTGAGGTACTCCGCGACGCACGGGGTCTCGTAGTAGTCCTCCTGGGAGATGACCGCGATGCGGGCGCCGGTCTCGGCCTTGCCGGCGAGCACGTCCCACCCCTGCACCACGTGCGGCAGGTCGATGCCGGGAACCTCGCGCGGCACGCGCGGCACGGAGCCGGTCGCGATCACCACCGCGTCGGGCGCGAGCGCCTTCACCGTGGCGAGGTCGGCGGACGTCTGGAGCCGGACGTCGACGCCGAGCCGCTCCAGCTGGTTCTCCTCGAAGTAGACCTGGTCCTCGAAGTCGTCGCGGCCGGGGACGGGGACGGAGAGGAGCAGCTGGCCGCCGAGGCGCTTGCCGCGGTCCAGCAGGATCACCTCGTGGCCGCGCATCGCGGCGACGCGCGCGGCCTCGCAGCCGGCGATGCCGCCGCCGACGACGACCACGCGCTTCGGCGCCGCGGCCGGCTTGTATTCCTTCTCCCAGCGCACCTCGTTGCCGATCATGGGATTGATGGAGCACGTCGGGGTGTAGGGGAACGTCTTCGGCTCGGACGCCTCGTCGATGCAGCGCGTGCAGCTGATGCAGCGGCGGATCTCGGCGAGCCGGCCTTCGCGTGCCTTCACGGCGAAGTCCGGGTCGGCGATGCCGGCCCGCACCATGCCGACGAGGTCGCAGTAGCCGCCCTTCAGCAGGTCTTCGGCGACGACCGGGTCGTTCACCCGACCGCTGAAGAGCACCTTGATCTTCGGATCGAGGTCGGTGCGCGCCGCCTTGCCGCACTCCCGGAACTGCGCGTGCTCGTAGTACGAGGACGGCACGTACGAGGGCGCGCCCCAGCAGTGCCCGACGTCGACGTCGGCGAAGTCGATGAGGCCGGTCTCGCCGATGTAGTAGAGCATCTCGCGCATCGCGAGGTTGTCGAAGCCGCCCGCGCGGAACTCCTTGCCGCTGATGCGGATGCCGAGCGCGAGCCCGCTGCCGATGCGCTCGCGGACGCGCTCCAGCACCGCGACGACGAAGCGGATGCGCTCTTGCGGGCCGCCGCCCCACTCGTCGGTGCGGCGGTTGGTCACCGGCGAGAGGAAGCTGTAGCCGAGCGTCTCGTGCGCGCAGTGGATCTCGATGCCGTCGGTGCCGAGGTCCTTCGCCGCGGCCGCCGCGTTGGCGTAGCTATTGAGGAAAAACTCGATCTCGTCCGCGCCGATCACGTGCGGCGTGTAGTCCTGCGCGCCGACCACCACGACGGGTGACGGCGCCCACACCGCCGAGAGGTGCGTCAGCTGCGTGATCGCGACCGCGCCGGCGCGATGCACCTCGTCGAAGAACTTCGTCATGCCCTCGGCGAAGGCGGGGTTCTGGTAGGCGGCCCAGTGCGACGCGAAGCCGACCGAGAGGCCGACCTCGTCCGGCGCCCCGGGCGGGAAGGGCGAGTCGAGGAGCCAGGTCTCGCTGCCGATCCAGCCGGTGCCGCCGCGCGCCTTCGCGGCATGGTGGGCGATGAAGTGCTCGTCGATCAGACCGGGAGCCTGCGAGGAGTTGATGGTGTTGGTGGTCTCGCAGATGCGGTTCGGAACCCGCATCGGCCCGACCTGCAACGGCGAGAAGAGGTGCTCGAACTGGGTGCTCATCGGCTCACGCATCTCCCGTCGGCGAGAGGATCACGATCGGAAAAGACCGATCGGTCCCGGATTGGAAATGGCCCCACAGCGGCAGGACCGCGTTCAGCCTCGGCCAGAGGTCTCGGCGCTCCGCCTCGCTCGCCTCGCGCGCGACGGCGGCCGTCCGGTGGCGGTCGCGCTGCACCCAGCAGCGCGGGTTCGCGCCGAGGTTCAGGTACCAGGCCGGGTGCTGGTCGTAGCCCGCGAGCGACGCCACGATCACCATGTCGTCGCCGTGCTGGAGGAATACGAGCGCCACCGTGCGCTTCTCGCCCGACTTACGGCCGACCGTCGTGAGGAGCAGCGTCGGGAGCCCGGACGGACCCTTGCCGGCGGTGCGGCCGTCGGGGTTCGCGAGGTAGTCCGCGACGTCGGCCTTGCCGTCGCTCCGAATGCGGTCGAGCGACGACGTCTGGTCCCGCACGTGGGCCCAATCCGCGTCCGAGAGGAAGTCGGGTTTGTTCATCGAGTCTCGTTTCGCCATGGTCGGCCTTTCGATTCCGAGGTGGGACGGGGCGTCTTTGCGGCGATGCTCAAGAGCACTTCGCGATGACGTCTCCGGCATAGCGCTCGAGTGCTTCTTGCTTCACGGCGAGGGGCGGTTGCAAGGCCATCGACGACACGCCGAGGTCGCCGAGCACGCTCGGCAGGGTCCAGGGTGCGATCTGGAGATCGGTCACGCCGAGGTCTTCCAGCCGGCGGACGTCGTCGACGCTCACGGCGTCGGGGCAGTGCAGCATGACGTCGAAGGGCTCGCGCTCGCGCCCGAACTCGCGGCGCATCTCGGTGAGCTCCGCCATCATGCTCTTCGTTTCGTCGATCGTGTGCACGATGCCGATCCAGCCGTCGCCGTACTGCGCGGCGCGCTTCAGCGCGGGCTTCGACGAGCCCCCGACGTAGATCGGGATCTTCTTCTTCGGGACCGGCGCCATGACGAGGCGGTCGAAGTCGTAGTACCTGCCGTGGAACTCGACGAAGCCGCCGCCGAGGAGGAGCCGGATGATCTGGATGGCCTCGTTCTGTCGCGCGCCGCGCGTCTTCTTGTCCACCCCGAGCCACTTGAACTCCTCGGGCATCCACGCGAGCCCGACGCCGAGCGCGACCCGGTCGTTCGACACGGCGGCCACCGAGCAGAGTGCCTTCGCCTCGAGTAGCGGTTGGCGGATCGCGAGGCGGAGGACCGAGGGCAGGAACCGGATCCGTTTCGTCACCACCGCCATGGCGGTGATCGCGACCCACGGGTCGAGGACGGGCGTGTCGAGCGGCCAGAAGCGCTTGCCGTCGGGCGTGTACGGGTAGGGCTCGGACGTCACCTCGGGGAAGAAGGGCGCGTCGGCGACCTGGATGCTGTCCCAGCCCGACGCGTCGGCCGTGCGGGCGAGATCGAGGAACTCCGCCGGGTCGACCATGAAGATGTGGAATCCGAATCGCAAAGCGCACCTCCCGTTGCGGCCGCAATGTAGGCGCAAACCGGGTCCCGCGCCAAGCCGCGCGCCGGTCGGGCGGCGGGCACGCGCTCGGGCGGCTGATCGCTCCGAATAGTCGGTGCCCGCACCTCTGTGATGTGTCGGCGACACCCGCCGTGGTACGGTCGCTCGCATGACGAAGCCGCGACGCCTCGCGAGCTACGACGATCTCCGGAAGGTTCCCGACACCAAGGTCGCGGAGATCATCGACGGTGAGCTCGTCGTCTCGCCGCGCCCGGCGTTTCCGCACGCGCATGCGGGCTCGGTCATGGGTTCCGATCTCATCAATGCGTTCCACCGTCCGCCCGGGGATCCGAAGGGTCCGGGCGGATGGTGGCTGCTGGACGAGCCCGAGCTGCACTTCGGTGCCGACGTGATCGTTCCCGATCAAGCCGGCTGGCGCCGCGACAACGTTCCACGCTTGCCGAACGTCGCCGCGTTCGACCGCGCACCGGACTGGGTGTGCGAGGTGATCTCGCCCAGCACCGGCGCCATCGACCGCGGCCGCAAGATGCGCATCTACGCACGGGAGAACGTCGGCCACATGTGGATCGTCGATCCGTTGCTGCGCACCATCGAGGTCTATCGTCTCGACGGTGACCACTGGGTCGTGGCGAATACGTTCACCGGTGCGGCGCCGGCGCGCATCGAGCCGTTCGACGCCGTAGAGCTCGACGTCGGCCGGTGGTGGCTCGACGTCGACTGACGAGCGCCGACGCTGGAGGGCGTTCCGCCGCCGGGAGGACGGTGCGGCCGTCTCAGGGCTTCTTCGCTTTACTGGAGTGTACGCTACGGTAACGGAGATGCGCCGCGGCGCCCAGCACCGCCGCAGCTAGGACTTGGAAGGCATCCCGCAGGTCCACGCTCGGGTCGATTTCGTGCGCGATGAAGAGCCCGTCTCCTCCGGCCATCGTCAGGATGACCAGGTCCCGGACCCCATCCGCGTCGAGCTCACCGCCGAACAGCGAGTCGAACGTGACCAGCAACTGGCGGTACGCCTGATCGCGCACCTGAAGGTACATGGTCCTCGCCGAGACCTCGTCGGGCCGGCGGTCGAGCGCCAGCATCAGGCCGAGGCGAAGGAAGTCCGGTGCCGCGATGAGCGCGTTTGCCGTGCTTTCCACGGCGGATTTCAGCAGTTCTTCCCGCGTCGTCCCGGGTCGTGACGGGGTCCAGGCCCGCATGCCCTCGAGCCAGCGCCCGAAGCTGCGCTCGATCACGGCCGCGATCAGCCGGTCCTTGTCCTCGAAGTGCCAGTAGATCGAGCTCGCCGGCAGCCCGGACCGCTCGCTGACCAGGGCGATGCTCGTGCCGTCGTACCCGCGCTCGCCGGCAATCTCGGCAGCGGCGTCGAGGATGCGCTGGCGGGATTCCTCTCCGTGCGCGCGCTTGCGGCGGTCGGGCGACTTCCTCGTCATCGCCATGGTCGGAACTCCTTGACAGCCCGCACCGAGTTACTGTAGTGATCGCTACAGCTAGACAGGCTCGCCGGCTCGAGTCCGAGGCGGCGCCGCCGGGGGCCGGGAACACGCAGCACGCAAGGGGCGAGCATGCGGGAAATCTACCAGAGTCGGCGCGACTTCCTGAAACGCAGCGGAGCGACCGTCCTCACTCTGTCGCTGTCGTCGTTGGCGCGCACGGCCGGCGGCTGGCTGCCGCACGCCTCGGCCGACGGCGAACGTGCTGCCAGCTACGCGGACTGGGAAGACGTCTACCGAAAACAATGGACGTGGGACCGCGTGGCGTTCGGCTCCCATCTGAACATCTGTTGGCCCGTGGGGTCGTGCCTGTTCCACGTCTACGTGCGCAACGGAATCGTGTGGCGCGAGGAGCAGGCTGCACGAACCACGGCCTGCGCACCCGACTACCCGGACTACAACCCGATGGGCTGCCAGAAGGGCGCCGCGTTCAACAACAACCTCTACGGAGACGAACGCCTCAAGTTTCCGCTCAAGCGCACAGGGCGCCGCGGCGAGGGCAGGTGGGAGCGCATCGGCTGGGACCAGGCGACGACCGAGATCGCCGATGCGATTCTCGACGGGCATCTCGCCGGCGGCACCGACACGTTCGTGCTCGATGCGCCGCACCACCACTGCGGATCGATCGGCTGGGCAGGCGCGATGCGCCTGAACTACCTGCTCGACGGAGTACAGCCCGACGTAAACGTCGACATCGGCGACGTCTACATGGGCGCGCTGCAGACCTTCGGAAAGATGCAGTCCGGGTACTCGGCCGACAATCTCCTCGATGCCGAGCTCATCTTCATGACCTGCAGCAACTGGTCGTACACCTATCCCTCCGGGTACCACTTCCTGACCGAGGCGCGGTACAACGGTGCCGAGGTCGTGGTCATCGCGCCGGATTACAATCCGACGATGCCGGCGGCCGACATCCACGTGCCGGTGCGCGTCGGCGCCGATGCCGCCTTCTGGCTCGGTGTCTGCCACGTGATGATCTCGGAAGGCCTCTTCGACCGGGATTTCGTCGTCGAGCAGACGGACCTGCCGCTCCTCGTACGCGACGACACCGGGAAGTTCCTTTCCGCGGCCGATGTGGAGGAAGGACGCGGCGACCAGTTCTACTTTTTCGACACCGGCGCCTCCGCGCTGCGCCCGGCCAGTCGGCGGACGCTGCGTGTCGAGGGATCCCCGCTGCTGGAAGGTGCGCGCACGGTCACGCTGCGCGACGGCACGCCGGTCGGCGTGCGCCCGGTGTTCGACCGCCTGAAGGAGATGCTCGAACGCGACTACGCCCCGGAGGAAGCGAGCCGGAAGAGCGGAGTGCCGGTGTCGCTGATCCGGGAGCTGGGGCGCAAGGTCGCGACCCGGCGCACCTGCTCGTACATAGGCTTCACGGCCGGCAAGCACTACCACGGCGACCTGATGGAGCGCAGCCTCCACCTCGCGATGGCGCTCAGCGGGAACTGGGGAAAACCGGGAACCGGCTATGCCATCGCGACGACGCCGGAGGAACACATCACGTACCTCGCGGCCATGGATCGTCCGGTGAAGGACGGGGGCGTCGAGGACCTGCACGGCGTGGCAGACGACGCCGCGGTCGGCATGCGCGGGCGCGATCCCGACAGCAACGACGAGATCGCCAATCTCGAGATGAACGTCAAGGCGACCCGGCTGATGGGGTTCGTCACGCCGTCGCTGTGGCTCTACAACCACGCCGGCTACAAGCCGCTCTACGACAATCCCGCGCTCGCCGATCCCGCGACCGGAAAGGTCTACGGCGACTATCTCCGGGAGGCGCTGGCGAACGACTGGTGGGTGAAGGACTCGTTGCGACCGGTCCCGGGAAACGACCCGCACGTCCTCATGCTGCTCAACCACAATCCACTCAGGCGCAAGCGCAGCGGCATGAAGACCTATCCCGACGTCCTGTTCCCGAAGCTCGGGATGATCTTCGCGCTCGAGACCAGGATGTCGTCCTCCGCGATGTACGCCGACATCGTGCTGCCCTGCGCCTGGTATTACGAGAAGCACGAGATGACGAACGGGACCTCCGGCAACCCGTTCTACACGTATGTCGATCGCGCCGTGCCGCCGCCGGGCGAGTGCAAGGAAGAGTGGGCCATCATGGCGCTCATTCTCGAGAAGGTCGTCGAGCGCGCACGCGCACGCGGGCTCGCGGAATTCATCGACCACTTCGGCATGAAGCACCGCTACGCGGCCCTGCGCGACCAGTTCACGATGAACGGCCACCTCGAGACCAACGAGGATTGCCTGAAGGAACAGATCGAGATCTTCCGCACCGTCGGCGTGCTGCCGAAGGACTTCACGTACGAGCAGTTCCGAAGCGAGGGCCAGGTGCGCCTGCACGGGCTCAGCGGACGCGCACTCCTCGCAGCCGCGAACCAGTTCACCGCCGACCGGCCGTTCTACAGCTTCAGGTGGCACGTCGAGGACAAGAAGATCTTCCCGACCCACACCCGGCGGGCCCAGTTCTACCTCGACCACGACTGGTATCTCGAAGCCGGCGAGGCCCTGCCCGTGCACAAGGAAGCGCCGCCGATGGGCGGCGACTACCCGTTCGTGATCACCGGGGGCCATCCGCGCGTGAGCATCCATGCGACGCACCTCTCGAACGCGCACCTCTCCCGCCTCCACCGTGGCCAGCCGGTCGTGCACGTGAACGACCGCGATGCCGCACGGCTCGGGCTCGCCGACGGCGATTTCGCGGAAATCTACAACGACATCGGCGAGAGCCGCGTCATGGTGAGGACCGCGGCCAACATCCAGCCGGGCCAGTGCGTCGTCTATTTCTGGGAGACCTACCAGTACAAGGACTGGAAACCGTACGACACGCTGCTGATCGGCTTGCCGAAGGCTCTTCATCTCGCAGGCGGCTACGAGCAGTTCCGGTACTACTCGATGAACGGTGGTCCACAACCGGCCACCGACCGCGGCGTGCGCGTCGGGATCCGGCGCGCAGCGGACGAAGCGCCTCACGCCACCGGAGAGAGCCTGTGAGCTACCGCATCGGAGGAACGAAGGACGATCTGCGCGCTGCGAAGCGACAGCTCGTCACCGTCATCGACCTGAACAAGTGCATCGGCTGCCAGACCTGCACGATCGCCTGCAAGAACCTTTGGACGAAGCGGCCGGGCACCGAGCACATGCGCTGGGCGAACGTCTCGACGTGGCCCGGCAAGGGCTATCCGCGCGACTTCGAGAAGAAGGGCGGCGGGTTCCGCGACGGCCAGCCGCAGCCCGGCAGCATCCCCACGTACGAGGACAGCGGCGACGACTTCCGCTTCAATCATGACGAGGTCTTCTACGACGGAAACGGCCAGTCCGCGCACCTGCGTCCCATGCGCAGGCTCGACGGCGGCACGCCTCGCTGGGGCTACAACTGGGACGAAGACCAGGGCGGCGGCGACTGGCCGAACGCGTTCTTCGTCTACCTCGCGCGGATGTGCAATCACTGCAGCAATCCCGCATGCCTCGCCGCCTGTCCGACCCAGGCGATCTACAAGCGCGAGCAGGACGGAATCGTGCTGATCGACCAGGAGCGGTGCAAAGGCCACCGGCACTGCGTCGAGGCCTGCCCCTACAAGGCGATTTACTTCAACCCCGTCAGCGAGACGAGCGAGAAGTGCATCCTGTGCTTCCCGCGCGTCGAGAAGGGCATTGCCCCGGCGTGCAACCGCCAGTGTCCCGGGCGTGTCCGCTGCTTCGGCTATCTCGACGACGAGACGAGCCACGTCCACCGACTGGTCCGGCAGTGGAGTGTGGCGCTTCCGCTGCACCCCGAGTACGGCACCGAGCCGAACATCTACTACGTCCCGCCCATGGGATCGCGCGGATTCGGCGCCGACGGGGAGATCACCGACGACAGCCGCATCCCGGTCGAGCGACTCGAGGAGCTGTTCGGCCCGCGCGTGAACGACGCGTTGAAGGTGCTCCGCCAGGAGCGGGAGAAGCAGCGAAACGGCGGCAAGTCCGAGCTCATGGACATCCTCATCAGCAACATCTGGAAGGACCGTTTCGGCGGGTTCGACGCGGATCCGCTGACTCCGGCGTGAGGTAGAACGATGGGCTGCAAGGCGCACCGAGTTCCCGACTCCGACTCCGCCCTGCTCGACGCGTCGTCGAGCGCGTGGACGAACGTGCCGATGACGGCCATCGACTTGTTCCCGGCGCCGCTGCCGATGGTGGAGGCCGCCTCGCCGTTTCTCGCGCGTAGCGCCGGCCACGGCACGCTGCGCCGCATCGAGCTGGCGGCGGCTCACAACGGCCGCTGCCTGGCGATTTCCCTGCGATGGGGCTGCGGCAGGCACGCCGAGATCGTCGATCTCGATCAGTTCGTGGACGCCGTCGCGGTGCTGTTCCCGATGTCGAGGACAGCCATCGCCATGACGATGGGCAGCGCCGAGGGGCCGGTGAACGGCTGGCTGTGGCGGGCGAACCGGCAGCGGCCGTACGAGATCATGGGCACGGGCTACGCTGCCGTCCGTCGTCTCGACGACGAAGCGGCAGGCGATCTCACCGCTTCCGCGCGTCACGATGGATCGAGCTGGCACGTCGTCTTCCGGCGTGGCTTGTCCGGCAAGGAGGGGCAGGTCTCCTTCCTGCCCGGGCAGGACCTGAAGATCGCACTGGCCGCGTGGGACGGCGGCAACGCGGAGCGGTCGGGCCGCAAGTCGATTTCCGGCGACTTCACCGATTTCTCCCTGGAGGCCTGAGGCATGGGCGAGCGACTCCAGCTCACGATCGAGGACGGGCGTTCTGACGCCGCCGCGCGAGCCGTCGCCTACGATTCGTTCCGCCGGCTGTTCCTGTACCCGGGCGGCCAGGAGCAGAAGGACCTCGTTCTCGACGGCGCGATCGAGGATCTCCGGCGGATCGCGGCCGATCTTCCGTATCCCACCGTCTGGATGGCGGACCTCGCCATGCCGCGAAGCATCGATGTCGCCACAGATTTCACTCGCCTGTTCGACCACTGCAGCGGACGCGCCAGAGCGTCGCTGCACGAAAAGGACCACGTCGCCGTCGAGGCCTCGCGACTGTGGGAGGAGCTGATCCGCTACTACGAGCACTTCGGCTTGGAGTACGATCTGGGCCGCGCGCGCGAGTGGCCGGACTGCCTGCCGGTCGAGCTCGAGTTCGCGCACTACCTCGCGTTCCTCGAAGCGACGGTCGATGCGCGACACACCCCGGATCTCGTGCGCGCGCAGGCCGATTTCCTCGACCGACACCTGGCGGCCTGGGTGCCCGCTTTCGCGGTGCGCGTCGCTCTGGCCGGCGCCGGCACCGTGTACTGCACCTGCGCGAATGCTCTCGCGGACTTCGTGGCGGCCGACGCCGGCTACCTCGACGCGCGCAGGACATCCCCGCCGATGGCCCGGGCGACCGGTCGATCTGGGCACGGCGCCAACCTGGAGAGCCGACGAACATGAAACAATTCGACTACGACACGATTCCGATTGCCGACCTTCCGTACGGCGGGCTCGAGGCCGGCCTGAGCGACGAGGAGCGCGCGATCGCCGACATGATTCGCGGCTTCGCCACGGACGTGATGCGACCGCTCGGCCAGAAGCTCGACCGGATGACGGCGGACGAGGTCGCAGCGGAAGGCTCGCCTGTCCTCGGGTTCCTCGAGCAGATGAAAGCGCTCGGCATGGGCATCGAAACGCTGGTCACGATGCCCGCCGGCCAGATGGTGCGGATGTTCCCCCTGGTGCAGAGCATCCTTGGCTGGGGCGACGCGGGCCTTGCCATTCTCGCGGGCGCGTCCGGCTTTCCGGCCACTGTCGCCCAGCTCAGCGGCAACGCCGAGCTGATCGAGAGATTCGGCTCCTGCCGCGGTTGCTGGATCGGCACGCAGCCGGACCGCGGCTCGGACACCACCGACCTCGATGGCCGCGAGAAGTTCCCGGGGCGGCGGCACGGCAAGGCCAATCTCGTCGCGCGAGTCACCCGCGACGAGGTGATCCTGCACGGGCAGACCTCCGCCTGGGTTACCGGTGCGCCGATCGCCGAGTGCGGCCTCGCGTACATACCGGCCGACTACGGGAACGGATTGTACGCCGATGACGGGACGATGCGTGGCGCCGTCGTGTTCGTGCCGTTCGACGAGCCGGGCGTGTCCAGGGGCAAGCCCCTCGAGAAGCTGGGCCAGCGCCCGCTCCCACAGGGTGAGGTGTTCTTCGACGAGGTCCGCCTGCCGCGGCGCTACCTGATGAGCGACGACTCCGCGTACCGGGGAAAGTTCTTCAGCGCCTTCACACTGGCGAACATGGAGATGGCATGCGTGTTCGCGGGCGTCGCGCGCGCCGCCCTCGACCATGCCCTCGCCTATGTACACGAGCGCGAGCAGGGCGGCGCGCTGCTGATCGAGCACCAGAGCGTGCGGGCGCGCATTTTCCGCATCTGGCAGTCGTCGGAGGCCGCGTTCGCGATCGCCCAGCGCTGCGCGAACTACAACTTCCTCGGAAACCCTCACGTGCTCGCGTCCATCACGGCTAAGGTCACCGCCACGCAGCACGCGGTGCAGGCCGCCGACGAAGCGCTGCAACTGTTCGGCGGCTACGGTCTCAGCCGGGAGTATCCGATGGAGAAGCTCCTGCGCGATGCGCGCGCCGCGACGATCGAGGACGGAGAGAACCACATGCTCGGCCTGGTCGCCGCGGGTCACCTCAGCCAGTGGTTCCAGTCGTCGGGCCTTCGCGGTGCATGAGGCGAACGACGAAGAACGCAGCGGGAACGTCCGGAGGCAGAACCATGACGACACACGGGAAGCGCCTGGACGACGCCTTCCTTGCGGGACGGGTCGCCGTCATCACCGGGGCAGGCAGCGGGATCGGCCTGGCGATGGCCGAGCGGGCCGCGTCGGCGGGCATGAAGGTGGCGCTGGCCGACATCGAGGACGCAGCGCTCGCACGCGCCGAGTCGCGAGTCGGTGCCGCCGGCGCGCAGGTGATCGCCGTGCGCACCGACGTGAGCGATCCCGCGTCCGTCGACGAGCTCGCGCGGCGCGTGCAGCAAGAGCTTGGCGACCCGTGGCTCGTCGCCAACAACGCCGGCGTCGCGAAGATCGGCCTGTCCTGGCAGCTCCGCACTTCGGATTGGCGGTGGGTGCTCGACGTCAATCTATTCGGCGTCGTCCACGGCACCGTCGCGTTTTTGCCCGGACTGGTCGCGCGCAACGAAGGCCATCTCGTGAACACGGCTTCGGCCGCCGGATTGCTCGGCGTGCCTGGAGGCGCACCCTATGTCGCCTCCAAGCACGCCGTGGTCGGGCTGTCCGAGGCGATCTGTCGCGAGCTGCGTGCAACCGGATCGGCCGTGGGCGTCTCGGTGCTGTGTCCCGCCGCCGTGGACACCCGCATCGCCTATGCGGAGCGCAACCGGCCCGGGATGCCGCACTACGAGGCGCCGACCGAGGGACTGCCGCCGATTCTCGTCGAGGAACCCCTGCACGTCCTGGCGCCGCACGACGTCGCCGCGGCGGTGTTCGCCGCGATCCGCGAGAAGCGGTTCTGGATCCTGCCGCACGCCGAGCAACTTCGCGGTCCGGTGCTCGCCCGCGCACGCCAGATGATCGACGGCATCGATCCCGACGACGAAAGCATGGATCGTGCCTCGGCCATCATTCACGGGTTCGTAGCCGGTGTGAGGTTTCTCGGACGAGACCCGGGATCGAGGCCCGCCGCGGCGGAAACGGCATGAAGTCGCATTCCATGGTGCTGTTCATCGGCGGCACGACGCTGGCCGCTTGTGGTGCCGCCGTGATCGGCCTGCTCGGCATCGTCGGCGGCCCGCCGGCGCAGCCCGACGGCGAGAAGTTCACCGTCGATGCGACACCGATCGCGCGACTCGTGGACACGCCGTGCACACATGCGCTCTTCGTCGAACGACTCGGCGCCGGAGACCTGATCGACAGCCCGCAGCTGCGGCTCGCGAGCCGGTTGACGCTGCGGCGCCTCGCCGACCTGCCGTTCGTCGATCTCAGCGAGATGAAACTGAAAGGAGTCCAGGCCGAGCTCGCCGGCCTCGACCCTCATGCACCGGACTGTCGCCGCACCGGCTCGAACCCATAGAGGTTCGAGCCCTGTGGGGTGAGGAGGACGAAACGATGGCGTTCAACCTGATTCGCGGAATCCGTGCATGGAAGGACCACGGCATGCGGTTCGGCGGCGCGTTGTGGAGCAACGCCCGCATGGTCTTCGTCGACCTCCCCGTGGATCCCGGCGAGGTCGAGCCCTGGCTGCCGTTTCCAATGCGCCTGGCACGGCCGGCGCGTGTGACGTTCTTCGTGGCGCACTATCCCGAATGCGTCTGGGGCGTTCCGTACCACGAGATCGGGCTCTTCGTGCAGGTGCGACTCTTCGGCATCGTTCCGATGCTCCATTGCGCATGGATGCTGGTCGATGACGACACGCACCTGATCAACGGGCGCGAGATGCTCGGCTACCCCAAGAAGATGGCGACGATCCGTTTCGAGGAACGCGACGGAAGGATCTTCGGCTCCGCCGAGCGCAGGGGACGCGAAGTCTGCCGCATCGAGGGAACGATCGGCGCACCGCTGCAGGATCCGCCGCCGGGGGTCGGCCGCTGGGGCGTCAACGCCCGGCACCTGCTGACGTTCACGCCGGGCCACCTCGTCGTGGTCAAGCCGACCGAGACCGTCCACCAGGCGAACGCCGTCGATCTCCAGGTGACGCTGACGCCGACCGAGAACGATCCCATCTGTCGCGTCGCCGGTGCGCCAGAGAACGCCACCATCCGCACGTGCGACATCGGCATGAGCCCGATTCCACCGATCCGGATCTGGCCCGTTGGCCCGCTGTTCCAGGCGACGTTGATGCGTCTTCGCGTGAGCTGAGCAGCGCGCGCGCGAACGCCGCGTCGCTACGGCGGATCGAGATCGCGGCAGAAAGCCGAAACGGTACGAAGGCGGGACTTCTCCGTGTCGAAGATGCCCTTCACGAGGTTTCGCCAGCGGGCGTATTTGTGGATCTCGTCGAGTACGAGCAGTCGCCTTCAGGGCTCATGTCGGCGAGGCCGAGCTCCTCGCGGCACTGGGGCGTCAGGTCCGCCGTCGCGAGCGCGCTGTCGAGACACAGCCGAGCCAAGTGCAACGGACCGCGTAGCTCGTGACACACATAGTTCAGGAGTTGCTGTTTCGCGTCGACCTGGGAGCGCAGCCGATGGATCTCGGCCAGCAACGCATTCGCGGAGTCGATGATCATGGAAATCTGACTGTCCGCCGGGGTCAGGTCCGGGAGCACACGGAGTCAGGAATCCCGACAGGCGGACCGGGGCGGCGTGCGGTTCCGCTGCGTGAATGCTAGAAGCCGCCCCCAACCCACCGTGCCGAGGAGACCCGTTCCCCGATGATGAAGCGCGACGTCTACACCGAAGAGCACGAGCTCTTCCGCGAGCAGTTCCGGAAGTTCGCCGCCAAGGAGATCGAGCCGAAGATCGAGCGCTGGAACCGCGACGGCATCACCGACCGCGAGACGTGGAAGCGGATGGGTGAGGCCGGCTTCCTCGCGCCGTGCGTGCCCGAGGAGTACGGCGGAGCCGGCGTCGACTTCCGCTACGACGCCATCATCATCGAGGAGATCGCCTACATGCGAGCCCACGGCATCATGACGACGGTCCACGCGTCGATCTGCCTGCCGTACGTCATCACCTACGGCACGCCGTCGCAGAAGAAGAAGTTCCTGCCGCCCGCCGTGACCGGCGACCTGCTCTTCGGGATCGGCATGACCGAGCCCGGCGCCGGCTCCGACCTCGCGAACATCCAGACGAAGGCGATCCGCCACGGCGACCATTACGTCGTGAACGGCGCCAAGACGTTCATCTCGATCGGCCAGCTCGGCGGCGCCTACGTGACGGCCGTGAAGACCGACCCGAGCGCCAAGCCCGCCCACAAAGGCGTGAGCCTCCTCGTCATCGAGGCCGACACGCCGGGCTTCGTGCGCGGCCGGAAGCTCGAGAAGCTCGGCTTCCCGTCGCAGGACACGAGCGAGCTCTTCTTCGAGGATTGCAAGGTGCCGGTCGAGAACCTGCTCGGGAAGGAAGGGCAGGGCTTCAAGATGATGATGGAGAAGCTCCAGCAGGAGCGCCTCTCGATCTGCATCACCGCGATCGCGTCGTGCCGCCGCGCCCTCGACGACACCATCGCCTACACGCTCCAGCGGAAGGCCTTCGGGCGCCAGATCGCCCATTTCCAGAACACCCAGTTCAAGCTCGCCGAGCTCGCGACGCAGATCCAGATCGGCCAGGCCTTCGTCGACCAGCTGATCGTCGCGCACGTGCGCGGCGACGAGATCGTCTCCGAGGTGAGCATGGGCAAGTGGTGGACGACCGACCTCCAGAAGAAGGTGGTCGGCGAGTGCCTCCAGCTGCACGGCGGGTACGGCTTCATGCACGAGTACCCGATCTCCCAGGACTACGCCGACGCCGCGGTGCAATCGATCTACGCAGGGTCGAACGAGATCATGAAGGTGATCATCGCCAAGCGCATGGGGCTCGGGGGGTAGCGCATGCCTGTTCCGGCCGCGCGGCGTGCGCGCTTGACGGGCCGGCGTCATGCCGCCAAAGTAAGACCTCTCGAAGTATTACCAGGAGGACGTGATGCGCGTCACCACGAAGGGGCAGGTCACCATTCCGATCGAGATCCGTGAACGACTCGGACTCCTGCCCAACAGCGAGGTCGAGTTCGTGGTCGAGGGGGCCGCGGTGCGACTCCGAAAAGCCCGGGGCGCGCGCCGGCGAGGACGCGGACGGAGCATCGTGGAGCGTTTGAAGGGCAAGGCGACCAGTGGTCTGACCACGGCCCAGATCATGGCGCTTACGCGCGGCGAGAAGTAGTGGCGGTCCTCGTCGACAGCAACGTGCTGCTCGACGTCCTCACCGAAGATCCACGCTGGTCTTCGTGGTCCGAGAGCGCGCTGGCCGAGCAAGGGGATCGCGACGTGCTGGCGATCGACCCGATCATCTATGCGGAGGTGTCGATCGGCTTCGTACGGATCGAGGAGGTCGAGGCCGCGCTGCCTCCGTCGACGTTTCACCGGCTGACCCTCCCCTGGGAGGCGGCCTTTCTCGCGGGCAAGTGTTTCGTGCGCTACCGGAAGCGCGGCGGGACCCGGACGTCGCCCTTGCCGGACTTCTACATCGGCGCGCACGCCAGCGTGTCGGGCATGAAGCTGCTCACGCGTGACGCCGCACGCTATCGGACCTACTTCCCCAGGTTGCGGCTGATTGCCCCGTGAATCGCCTGCCCTGCGCCGTGGAGATGGGAGCGGCCCGGTGGTCGGCGGTCGCGGCGCGCTGCGCGCTCGCCGTCGCGATCGGATGCGGCGGCGGCGACGCGCCGACGCCGATCGCGCAGGGCTTCGGCGCGCGCCTTGTCCCCGCGTTCACGGGGCGTCCGGCGGTCGCGCGGCCCGTCGCGGTCGCGCCGGTCGCCCAGCACCCGTTCATGGCGCGGAACGGGTGGAGCAACATGCACGGCGACGGCGCCGCCAGCGACACGCACCCGGAGGGCGGTCCGCTCGGACGGGACCCGGAGATCGTCTCGACGGCGCGCGGCTTCTTCGGCGGCGAGTGCGCGTCGGTGACCTTCGACCGCGCGGGGCGCATCGTCACGGTGTGCACGAGCGCCCGTCGCATGCAGCTCCTCGTGCTCGACCCGGCCACGCTCCGTGAGCTGGCGGCGTACGACATGCCGCCGCGCCCCTCGATGCGGTCGCTCTCGATCCGGACCATCACGACCGATACGTCGGGGGGCGCGTACTTCTATCTCGACGAGCAGGATCGCGTGGTGGTCGGGACGGCCGCGCACCGCATCGAGGTGGTCGCGCACGACGACGCGGGCTTCCGGCTCGAGCGCGCCTACGACCTGGCGGCGACGATCGCGCCGGCAGGGCGCGCGTCCGGCGCCTCGGGCGGCGGCGACGCGATCGTCACGGTTCTCCCGGACTGGAGCGGGCGTTGGTACTGGTTCGTCACCCGCCTCGGCATGGTGGGGACCGTCGAGCGCGAGAGCGGCCGCGTCGCGACCCACCAGCTCGACGGCGAGCGCATCCAGAACTCGTTCGCGGTCGGACCCGAGGGCGCCTTCATCGTGTCCGATCACGCGCTCTACGATTTCGTCGCCGCCCCGGAGACCGGCGCGCCGACGGTCGCCTGGCGCGCGCTCTACGACCGCGGCGCGCGCCGGAAGCTCGGACAGCTCGACCAGGGCTCCGGTACGACCCCGACGCTCCTCGGCGACGAGTGGGTCGCGATCGCCGACAACGCCGAGCCGCGCCTGAACGTGCTGGTGTACCGCCGCGGGCACGCGCCCGAGGTCGACGACCGCAGGCGGCTGATCTGCAAGCAGCCGCTCTTCGCCCCCGGCGCGAGCGCCACCGACAACAGCTTCATCGGCGTCGGCCGCTCGCTCGTGGTCGAGAACAACGCCGGCTACGACATCTTCCCGACCATGATGTTCGGCCGGACCGGCGCGGGCGGGGTCGCGCGGGTCGACGTCGACGAGCAGGGCCTCGGCTGTCACGTCGTCTGGACGAGCCCCGAGATCTCGCAGACGACGGTGCCGAAGCTCTCGCTCGGGAACGGCCTCGTCTATCTCTACACGAAGCTCGCCGACGCGCCCTGGTGGACCGACGCGTACTATCTGACGGCGGTCGACTTCCGGACCGGGGAGACGGTGTACCGCGCGCGCACGGGCGTCGGGCTCGGCTACGACAACCACTGGGCCCCGGTGACGATCGGCCCGAACGGCACGGCGTACGTCGGCACGCTGCGCGGCCTCCTCGCGGTCCGCGACCGCTGACCCGCGCCGTCCGCATCCGGGCGCGCCGCTCCGTCGTGAGCGCTCGCCCGCGTGCGCGCATCGCTCGCCGGGGCGGGGGTGCGCCGATTCGACGCAGGGAATCGCTCGGGTGAGCTTGTCGCTGCGGGGCCCCCGGGGGTAAGAGCGAGCGTCGTCGCAACGTTGTGAGATCACCCGAGGCGCGCGGCGCGCGCGGAGGAGGCTCCCGACATGACTTGTGGCTCGTCTCGGCGCCCGTGGCTGCTCGCCGTCGCACTGCTCGTGATCACGCGCCCGGCACACGCCGATGGCGACGACCCGCGCGATCTCGTGAAGCGCGTCCTCGACGCGGTGCCGAAGGTCGCGCTCACCGCCCAGGCGACGCTTACGTCCGACCGCGGCTGGACACGCGAGCTCGCACTCAGCCGCGCGTTCGTCGACGGCGCCGACGCATCCTACCTCGAGGTGACGGCGCCGCTCGCCCTCAAGGACACGCGCTTCCTCCTGGTCGACCGGGCGGAGGGGCGCGACGAGCAGTTCATCTACGTCCCGACCGTGAAGCGGGCGATGCAGGTCTCGGACGAGACCCGCAAGCAGCCGTTCCTCGGCTCGGACTTCAACGTCAGCGACATGGTGCGTCCGGAGCTCGACGCCTTCACCTACCGCGTCGTCGGCGACGAGACGGTCGGCGGACGGGCCGCCCGTCTGGTCGAGGCGACGCCCAGGACGCCCGAGAAGGAGCTCTACGCGAAGACCGTTTCGGCGATCGACCCGCGCGATCTGCTCGTGCTGCGCGTGCAGTTCTTCGACCCGAAGGGCGGGCTCCTCAAGGTCTGGACGCTCGACAAGGTCGAGCGGATCGACGGCAACTGGACGCCGATGGTGCAGCGCATGGAGGACCTGACGGACGGGCACTGGTCGCGCCTCACGCTCACCGAGGTGCGCTACGGCGCCGACGTTTCGCCCGACGTCTTCAAGCGCAGCTACCTGAACCGCTGAGGGAGAAGGCATGCGCTCGCTCCAGGCGATGATCCGCAAGGAGTTCGTGCACATCGCGCGCGACCCGCAGCTGATCGGCTTCGTGATCGGGCTCCCCATCCTGCTGCTCGTGCTGTTCGGCTATGCGCTCCGGCTCCGCCCCGACAACCTCACGGTCGCGGTCTGGGACCGGGAGAAGAGCTTCTTCAGCGTGAGCGTGAAGGACCGGCTCGCCGACGAGGGCAAGCTCAAGGTCGTGGAGGTGGATTCCGAGGAGACGATCCGCGCCTGGCTGAAGGACGGCCGGGCGCGGCTCGGGCTCGTCATTCCGACCGGCTTCTCGCAGCGCCTCGCCGACAACCAGCAGACGCCCTTCGGCCTGCTCGTCGACGGCAGCATGCCGACGCTCGCGCAAGCGGGGCTCTTCGGCGCCCGCGTGCTCACGGGGGAAGAGGCGTCGGAGGCGCTCCGCTTCGACGATCCCGATCACCCGACGCCGCCGACCCGCAAGCCGCCGATCAAGATCGTCGAGGAGATCCTCTTCAACCCGGAGCTCCGCGACTCCGATTTCTTCCTGCCGGGCACGATCGGCATCGTCATCATGCTGGTCACGCTCACGCTCTCGTCGGGGCTCGTGCGCGAGAAGGAGCAGCAGACGATCGAGCAGCTCCTCGTGACGCCGATCTCCCCCGGCGCCCTCATCATCGGAAAGATGCTGCCGTACGGCTTCATCGCCGCCCTCGACTTCGTGGTCGCCGTCGTGCTCGCGCGCGTCGTGTTCGCGCTGCCGTTCCGCGGCTCGGTGCTCGGCGTCGTCGTGCTCGCGGCGCTCTTCATCCTGGCTCTGCTCGCCCTCGGCGCCCTCATCTCGACGCTCTCGGAGACGCAGATCCAGGCGAACTTCATGGCGGTCTTCGTGATCGTGCCGTCGGTCCTGATGTCCGGCTTCGTCTTTCCGATCGAGGCCATGCCGTACTGGCTTCGGCCGGTCGCCTGGAGTCTCCCCATGACCTATTTCGTCGAGGCGAGCCGCGGGCTCACGTTGAAGGGGGCGTCGATCGCGGAGCTCGGGCGGGACTTCGCGGCGCTCGTCACCTTCGTTGTTGTCCTTGGCGCCGTCAGCGTCGTCCGCTTCCGGAAGACGCTCTCATGAGCCCGAACGGCGAGATCGACGTTCCGAAGGGAACCGTTCTCTTCCGGCAGGGAGATCCGAGTGACTCGATGTTCGTCGTCGCGGCCGGCCGCGTGCGCCTCACCCTCGGGGGCGGCGCCGAGATCCAGGAGATCGGTACGGTTGGCCCGGGCGAGTTCTTCGGTGAGGTCTCGCTCATCACCGGCGGCGAGCGCAGCGCGTCGGCGGAGGTGATCGAGGACAGCCGCTTGCTCGTCATCGACCGCGACGCGTTCCACATGTTGCTCCAGGACGACCTCGCCACCGTCACCCGCATGCTGAGCGAGCAGGGCGTGCGATTGAGCCGCACGAACGATCCGATCCAGGAGGGATTGCAGCGGCTCGCGCGCGTCCGCCTGATCGCGCGCGGCCTGCGCGAGGTCGGCGCCGAGATGCGCCTGCCCGCGCGGATCCCGAGCGCGGCGCTTGCGATCGTGTTCGGGACGTCGCCCGATGCTCTCGCCGGGATCGTGCGCGAAGTCGTCGGTTGCGGCGGCGGCACCTGGGACGGCGAGACGTGGACGATCGCGACGCGCGGCGAGGTCGACGCGCTGCTCGGCGCGCTCGTCACCTTCGCCGGGTGAGCGGACACGAGGGTGCGCGCTGCGGCACGGGCGCGGTGCCGGCGACGGGGTGTCTCGACGCTCAGCGGCCTGACGCCGTCTCGTGGTCCATGCGGCGCGTGAAGGACACGAAGATGTCCTCGAGGCTGGGGTACACCGAGCGGATCGCGCGCACCTCGATCCGCGCCGCGAGCAGGTGTTTGCGGAGCGCGTCCATCACGACGGCGCGCTGCGCGGCGGCCGCGAACGTCGCGAAGCCGTCGGCGTTCTGCGGCTCGGGCGGGACGTCGCGCAGGCGGACGTGCAGGGCCTGCCCGAAGACGCTCACGTCGTCGACGAAGGGCGCGTTTCGCAGCGACGCCAGGGCCGGCATGAGCGGGTGGCACATGATCTCGAGGCGGCGATTCGTCGCCGCGATCTCTTCCTGCTTCATCGAGTTCGGGTCGCCGCTCACGAGGAGATTCCCGTAGTAGATGTAGGCGGCCTGGGTGCAACGCTCGGCCTCGTCCATGTAGTGCGTGGTGACGAAGAGCGTCGTGCCCTGCTCGGCGAGCTGGAAGAGGAGGTCCCAGAGGAGCCGGCGCGCGACCGGGTCGACGCCGGCCGTCGGCTCGTCGAGGAAGAGGATGCGCGGCCGGTGGATCAACGCGCACGCGAGCGCCAGACGTTGCTTCAAGCCGCCCGAGAGGCTTCCCGCGATCTGCCGCTCGCGGCCCTCGAGGCCGCAGAGGCGGACGAGCTCGCGCTTGCGCTCGTCGGCGACGTCGCGCGCGACGTCGTACACGTCGCCGAAGAAATCGAGGTTCTCCCGGATCGTGAGGTCCGGGTACAGGCTGAACTTCTGCGAGACGTAGCCGATCAGGCGCTTCACGCGCTCGGGCTCGCGTGTGACGTCGCAGCCGCCGACGATCGCGCGGCCCGAGGTCGGCACGAGGAGCCCGCAGAGCATGCGGATGAGCGTCGTCTTGCCGGAGCCGTTCGGCCCGAGCATCCCGAAGATCTCGCCCTCGCCGATCGTCAGGCTCACGTGCGACACGGCGAGGCGCTCGCCGAAGGCGCGCGTCAGGTCCTCGATGATGATCGCGTCCGGCATGGTCTCGGCTTCTACGTGCCCACCGTCGGCGGGGTCAACGGCGGTGCCGGCGCGGCGCGCCGGCGGAGCGCGTCCGCCAGTAGCTGCGCCACCCGGCGATGGAAGCGGCGGAGGTACACCGCCTGGAAGAGCAGCGCCGCGGCGACGAACGCGGCGTTCGCGCCCTCGGCGCGGTCGTAGAGCACGTCGACGGAGAACGCGAGGTTCGGGTCGGGCGTCACCATGTCGCGATAGAAGAGGTCGAAGGTGAGGAGCACCGGGAGGGCGTTCACGAGGAGCGCGAGCCCGGTGCCGTAGAGAATGGCGAGGGTCCGGCGGAGGCGGGGCCGGAAGTAGAGCAGCGAGACGGTGCCGGCGACGCAGAGCAGCACGACGCCGCTCACGTAGCTCGCGCGCAGCAGCGACTCGACGGTCGGGGCGAGCGCGACCCGGCGCGCGAGCCCGATCGCTCCGCGCACGCCGAGGAGCGTCGCCGCGAAGGCGCCGAGCATGAGGAACGGCAGCTCCCGACGGTGCCGTACGACGAGCTCGCGCCAGGCGACGCGCGCCGCCGCCGTGAAGCGGCGCGGACGCTCGGGCCGGGCGTCGCCGCCGTCGGCGTTGCGGAGCGCGCCGCGGCGCGCGGCGTCGTCGCTCGTCGGGTCGAGCACGGTCGCGAGCACCCGCTGGTTGTCGCGGTGGCGCGCCGCGAGGACGGCCGCGAGGCGGGCGGCGGCCGGCGGGTAGCGGCGCAACAGCTCGTCGAAGCGCGCGTGGTCGATCGCGAGCAGCAGCATGCGGGTGGTGGCGGTGACGGTCGCCGAGCGCAGCTCGCCCGTGAAGAGCGCCATCTCGCCGATACAGTCGCCCGGACCGACCTCGGCGAGCGCGAGGGGCGCGTCGTCGCCGAGGCCGCCGACGGTCGCCGTGCCGGTGCCGCGTAGCACCACGAGCGCCTCCTCGCCGGGCTCGAGCTCGGCCACGACGCAGCGGCCGGCGCCGACGATGCGGAGCGCGCCCTCCCCGGCGAGCGCCCGCAACATCGGCGCGGGGACGTCGTGGAAGAGCGGGACGCGACGGAGCAGCCGGGCCACGCCGACGGCGCGACGCCCGCTCACGCGCGTCTCCCCGCGCGCGCGAGCACGTAGGTCGCGAGGTCGCCGTAGAGCCGCCGGAAGTACACGAGCTGCGCGAGGAGGACGCCGAGCAGCGCCTGCGCCCAGTAGTTCAACGGTTGGTAGTAGTCCGGGTGCAGGTTCCAGATGAGCGCGAACTCGTCGAAGACGAGCCCGAGGCCGACGCCGAACGCCGCCGCGACCGCGCGCAGGTGCCGGCGGCCCGTCGGGAAGAAGGCGCACAGGCCGGCCGCGATCACGATCGCGAAGCCGTAGTTGAAATGGTGGACGTGCACCGGGTTCGGGCCGCCCGAGTCGCGCAGGTTGAAGAGCCGATGCTCGAGGTCGAGCCCGAGGATCGCCGTGACGACGGCGCGCGACGCGAGGATCGCGGCGGCGAAGCCGGCGAGCACCCAGAACGTCGGCTCGCGGACGTGCGCGCTCACGAGCCGGGCGAGCACCTGACGCGCGGCCGCGCGCGTGACGCCCCCGCGGCGGCCGACCCGCCGGCGCCTCGCCGCGAGGAAGCGCGCGAGCGCGGCCGGCGTCTCGGTGCTCTCGAGGTCGCGAATCTCGCGCAGGAGGTCGCTCGTCGCTTTGAGCTCGCGCGACAAGCGCTCGGCCACGGCGACCCACACGATCGGGAAGTCGCCGACGAGCGCGAGGAACGCCGGGCGATCGAGCAGCGCCACGACGGCCACCTCGTCGGCCTCGACCACCGCCGCCGCGACGACCTCGGTGAAGAGCGCGACCTCGTCCCAGCGGTCGCCGGGCCAGAGCAGCGTCGCCGCGTCGCCGCCGCCCGCCGCCGCGTGGCGGACGCGTACGTGTCCGGCGAGGACGACCCCGAGCATCGGCACGCCCTGGTCCGCGAGCGCGAGGCGCTCGCCGGCCGCGAGCGGCAGCACGCGAAAGCGCGAGGCCGCGCGCGCTCTCTCGTCGTCGCGGAGCGCAGCGAGCCAGGGCAGCGTCTCGACGAGCCCCGTGTCCACTGCGTGCGTCGTCTCGGGCGGGAGCACGCGGCGGTCTGCCGACGCGCGGTTCACGTGTCGGGTGTCGCACGGTGCATGGATCCTCCGCCAGCGAATTCGCGTCGGCGCCGTGCCCCGGAGCGCTCCGGGACGGCACACCTGCGCGAGAATGGCGCAGGAAAACTGCCGTCCGCAGGCGCCGCGCGCCCGGCCTCGCCCCGCGCGCGCTCGATTTGAACTAGCTTCCCGCGTGGTCTAGCTTCCCGCCGGTTCGTCGATGCACCGCCGCGCGCGAGCGCGTGCCCGTACCGCGAGGGTTCCCATGGCCGATCTCGAACAGTTCCGTGCCGACGCGCGCCAGTGGCTCGAGAAGAGCGCGCCGCCGGAGATGCGCGTGCCGCCCAAGTCGCAGGACGAGATTTGCTGGGGCGGACGGAGAGCGTCCGCCTCCTACCCCGCCCCGGTACTGCGCTGGCTCGCGGTCATGGCGGAGCGCGGTTGGACCGCGCCGACGTGGCCGAGGGAATACGGCGGCGGCGGGCTCTCGAAGCAGGAGGCGAAGGCGCTCGCCGAGGAGATGGCGAAGCTCCGCCTGCGGCCGCCCCTCACCGGCTTCGGGCTCTCGATGATCGGACCGCTCCTCCTGCAGGAAGGCAGCGAGGAACTCCGCAAGGAGCACCTGCCGTCGATCATCCAGGGGAAGATCCGCTGGTGTCAGGGCTACTCCGAGCCCGGCTCCGGCTCCGATCTCGCGAGCCTGCAGACGAAGGCCGTCCGCGACGGCGACGTCTACGTGCTGAACGGGCAGAAGGTCTGGACCTCCTACGCCGACAAGGCCGACTGGATGTTCATCCTCGTCCGCACCGACTTCCAGGCGCCGAAGCACAACGGCATCACGTTCCTCTTGATGGACATGACGTCGCCCGGCGTCGGCGTGAAGCCGATCAAGCTCATCAGCGGCTACTCGCCCTTCTGCGAGACCTTCCTCTCCGACGTGCGGGTGCCCGTGAAAAACGTCGTCGGGCAGGTGAACGCGGGCTGGACGATGGCGAAGGCGCTCCTCGGCCACGAGCGTACGATGATCGCCGACGCGTTCAAGGAGCGCGACGACGCGCGGAAGCTCGTCGATCTGGCGCGGCGGCACCTCGGGGACGACGGCGGGAAGGTCGCGGACGCGATCATGCGAGACCGGATCACGCAGGTGGAGATGGACCAGGCCTGCCTCGACCTCACGCTCGCGCGCGCGCGCGACGGCATGAAGGCGGGCCACAAGCCCGGCCCCGAGACCTCGATCTTCAAGTACTACGGCACCGAGCTCAACATGCGCCGCCGCGAGCTCATGGTGAGCGTCTGCGGGCCGCAGGGGCTCGGCTGGGAAGGGCCCGGCTTCGACGAGGACGAGCTCAAGATGACGCGCGACTGGCTGCGCTCACGCGGCAACTCGATCGAGGGCGGCACCTCGGAGATCCAGCTCAACATCATCGCCAAGCGCGTGCTCGGCTTGCCGGACTAGCCAGGAAGGCGACCATCCCATGGATCTGGTCCTGAACGAAGAGCAGGAGATGCTCGCGCGGAGCGCGCGCGAGTTCGTGAGCGGGCGCTCGTCGCTCCGGCGGGTGCGGCAGCTTCGCGACGGCGAAGACGCCGACGGCTTCTCGCGCGACCTCTGGCGCGAGATGGCGGCGCTCGGCTGGCTCGGAATCACCGTCCCCGAGGAGTTCGGAGGCGCCGGGCTCGGCTGGACGGACCAGATGGTCGTGCTCGAGGAGATGGGCCGCGGCCTCATGCCGGAGCCGTTCACCTCGACGGTGCTGCTCGGCGCGACGGCGCTCCTCCTCGGCGGCAGCGCCGCGCAGAAGGAGGAGCATCTACCGGCGATCGCCGGTGGCGCGCGGCTCGTCGCGGTCGCGTACCAGGAGGCCGGCAGCCGCTACGACGCGAGCAAGGTCGCGACCGGGGCGGTGAAGAGCGCCACGGGGTTCACGATCACGGGCGAGAAGATCCAGGTGCTCGACGGGCACGTCGCGGACCACCTCGTGGTGTCGGCGCGCACGTCGGGGGCGAGCGGCGACGTGAACGGCATCACCCTCCTCCTCGTTCCGGCCGACACTCCCGGCGTGACGATCGCGCGCCAGTCGCGCATCGACGGACGGAACGCGGCGCTCGTGCGCTTCGACGGGGTCGAGATCGGCGCCGACGCGGCGCTCGGCGAGGTCGGCGGCGGCGGCGCTCTCCTCGGTCGCGTGCTCGACCGCGCGCGCATCGGGCTCTCGGCCGAGATGCTCGGCTCGATGCGGGCCGCCTTCGAGATGACGAACGACTATCTCAAGACCCGCATCCAGTTCGGCGTCCCGATCGGGAGCTTCCAGGCCCTCAAGCATCGCGCGGCCAAGATGTACATCGAGCTCGAGCTCTCGCGATCGGCCGTCATGGGCGCGCACCGGGCGCTCGACGAGCGGAGAGACGACGCCACGATCGCCAAGCTCGCCAGCCTCGCCAAGGCCCGTTGTTCCGACGCCTTCGTGCTGATCGGGAACGAGTGCGTGCAGATGCACGGCGGGATCGGCGTCACCGACGAGCACGACATCGGCCTCTTCTTCAAGCGCGCCCGGGTCGCGGAGGCGACGTTCGGCGACGCCGCGTTCCATCGCGACCGCAGCGCGTGTCTCGAAGGGTATTGACGGGGCCGACGACGAACGCGCCGCTCGCCGACCTCGCCGCGCGCATGGAGGCGGGCGGCGCGAACCTGACCGTCGAGGCGCCCGCCGGCGCGCGGCTCGCGATCGGCGCCGACCCGGACCGCGCGCGGGTGGTGTTCCGGAACGAGCGCGCGCTCGGTGCGCTGCTGCGTGGCGACCACCTGGCGCTCGCGGAAGCGTATCTGCGCGGCGAGGTCGACCTCGCGGGTGACTTGAGCCAGGTGCTCCGCGTCACCGACTTCCTCGACATGGGGAAGCCCTCGCGCCTGCGGGAGAGGGCGCACTGGCTCCGGTACCTCGTCGACCGCCGGCGCCTGGACCGCCGCTCGGTCGCGGCCCACTACGACCGGCCGCCGGAGTTCTTCCTCGCGTGGCTCGATCCCTCGCGCTCGTACACGCACGGCTTCTACGCCTCGGCCGACGACTCGCTCGAGGCGGCGCAGCGGCGCAAGCTGCAGTACGCGATCGACGCGCTCGGGCTCCGCCCGGGCATGGACGCGCTCGACGTCGGCTGCGGCTGGGGCTCGTTCCTCGAGTACGCGGGGGCGCGGGGCATCCGCGTCCACGGCATCACGCTCTCGCGCGCCCAGCACGACTTCGTCGCCGAGCGCATCCGCGCGCACGGCCTGCCGTGCACGGTGACGCTCGTCGACTTCTTCGACTATCGGCCGCCGCTTGCGTTCGACGGTGCGGTGTTCATGGGGAGCCTCGAGCACATCCCGGACCACCGCTCCGTCGCGGCTTTCCTCGCCCGCCATTTGAAACCGGCGGCGCGTGTGTATGCCGACTTCGTGACGACACGGGAGGGGCGCCTGGCGGGGGCCTTCCTGCGCAAGTACATCTTCCCCGGCGTCACCGGCTACGTGGAGCTCGGGCGGCTCGTCGGCGCGCTCGGGCGGGCGGGCTTCGATCCGTCGGCGATCGGCGACGACACGCTCAGCAGCGCGTGGACGGTCCGCGACTGGGCGAGGGAGCTGCAACGCCATGGCGAACGTCTTGCGGAACGTCATGGTGCGGTCGCGGTGCGCGCCTTCCTTCTCTATCTCTGGAGCTCGCACCACTTCCTCGCGACGGGTCGGACCCAGGCCTACCATCTGGTCGCGGGTCGCGAGCCGTAGGCGGTGAGTCGGCGCTTGATCGTCCGGGGTCCTGCCCGTAGTGTGTGCCGTCACGCGCTTCCGCGATTCTCCGGTCCCCATCCGGCGCGTTCCGGACGCACACTCCACCCGTGAGGAGACCGATCGTGCGCCTGTTTCCGTTTCGCGTCCTCGCAGTCGTCGCCCTCGGCGCGGCCGCGCTCCGACCCGATGCCGCGCGCGCCGGCTGCGACTTGATCCCGCAGGCGCAGCCGGTCTTCCGCGGCGCGCTCGGCACGCTCGACCGGCCCTATGCCGGGCCGGGAGACTTCGTCGAGCTGCACGTGCGGCCGGGCGTTTGCGACCAGGCGTCGGCGGGTCTGCCCCAGAGCGTCGACGACCTCGTGGTCACCCTGGTGTTCGAGCCGCTCTCGGGTCCGAAGCGCGTCGTCGTGCTGACGACGGACGCGTGCGACGCTCCCGGCGTCGCGGCGCGGCTCGGGACCTGCGACGCGGCGCCCGGCGTCGCGAGCGTCGCCTGCGTGCAGATGAACGCCGCGGGCCCGACCGACATGGCGATCGTCGAGCGCGACGGCATCCCGCGGTTGCGGTTCCGCTTCCCGAACACCGACCTCTTCCTCGACGGCAGCCCCGACGACCGGACGCTCGCCGGCCCCGCGACGATCGCGGTGAGCCCGAAGAGCGCCTCGACGTTCCCCTGCGGCCTCGCTGCCACCACGTGCGAGGCGGACGCGGCGAGCCTCGGCCTCGTCGCCTGCGTCGACGATCTCTACGCGCGCGACGGCACCTGCGCGCCGAACCTCGATCCGACCTTCGCCAACTTCACGGCTCTGCCGCCGCCGAGCGACTACCAGGCGGCCTGCTACACCGAGTCGCCGCCCTGCACGGCGTTCGCGGAGGAGGCCCGCCTCACCGTCGACCGCGGCGGCAACCTGCTCGTGCCGGTGTACTGGCAGGGCGTCCTCGTGAAGGACGGCGACCAGCCGGTGCCGCGCCTGCTGCGGGCGACGATCGAGCCGCCCGTGGCGGTCACGATCCCGAGCGACGTCTTCGTGAGCTCGCTCACGACCGAGGGCCAGCGCCTGCCGCCGATCTTCGAGCCCGAGACCGATCCGTCGGCCGGGGCGACCGCCGCGCTCGCGTTCTTCGGCTCCGTCGACGTGCGCCAGACGGTGCTGCGCATCGCTCAGAGGCGCGGCGTCTGTCAGGGCGGCACCGAGGCCGGCCACGACTGCAACAGCGTCCTCGACTGCAACGGCTCGACGTGCGCCGACGCCTGCGTCGGCGGCGCCGCCGACGGCCTCACCTGCGCCGCCGACGGCGACTGTCCGGGCGGCCGCTGCGGCTCGCTCTTCGACGCGAGCGCGTTCGCGGCCCTCGCCAACGACGGCGGCGCGGTGATCCTGCCGCGCTCGGCGCCGAACGGCATCGAGGGCGTCTGCGAGCAACCCGATCACGCGGTCTGCGCGAGCGACGCAGAGTGTCCCGCGAGCGGCGATGCGTGCGTGCTCTACGCGCTCGAGGCGCAGAACGCGGTCTCGCTCGACAGCCTCGAGTCGAAGACCGACGAGATGCTCGTCCTGACCGGCTCCGAGAGCGTCGACGGCGTCGACCGCAACGGCGACACCGACGCGCTCGACTTCGTCGTGACGCTGCGTGATCGCGCGAACGGGGCGATCTACACGCTCGGCGCGCCGTCCGGGTTCGCGCCCGACGGCGCCCCGCTCGCGACCTGCGGCATCGCCGCGCCGCCGCCCGAGAGCCGGGCCGTCTTCACCCTGCCGCAGCAGGGGTTCGAGCTGCCGGCGATCGCGTTCGAGAGCGACGTGGCGGCCTTTCTCGAGAACGAAGCGGCGGAGAACCAGTGTGACGAGAACGGCGACGGTGACCGCGCCGACGCGATCCTGCGGGTCTTCTCGCTCTCGCTCGGCGAGCTCACGGCCGGCGTCTCGCCGCCGCGCGCCGTCGATCCGGGGCCGCTCGTCGACGGCCAGCCGATCGCGATCTCGAACGGCCGGGTCTTCTTCCGCACCTCGGAAGCCGCCTCGGGGGCGCGCGTCACGGTGCGCGTGAGCCTCGCCGGCGATGGCCAGGAGAGCGAAGACGCGTCGCAACCGGATGCCGACATCTCGCGCGACGGCGCCCTCGTCGCGTTCGTCAACGACGGTCCGATCGGCGGCACCGCGAACGACGAGAACGGCACGCCGGACGTCTTCGTCCGCGACCGTGCCGCGGGTGCGACCGAGCTCGTGAGCCGGCCCGCGAGCGGCGGGCTCTCGAGCGGCTTCGGGGCGGTCGGCAGGGTGTCGATCTCGGGCGACGGCCGCTTCGTCGCCTTCGCGAGCTACAACAACGACCTCGTGCCGGGCGACACCAACGCCTGCCCCGGCGATCAGCTCACCTGCGCCGACGTCTTCGTCGTCGACCGCTGCCGTGTCGACGGCCTGCCGATCGACGGGTGCACGTGGACGATCGAGCGGGTGAGCGTCGGACCGGCCGGCCTCCAGGCGAACGACCACTCGGGCTCCCCCGCGATCTCCGACGACGGCCGCTACGTCGCCTTCACGAGCGCCGCGGACGACCTCGTCGGCGGCGGGGCGGACGGCAATGCCCTCGTCGACGTGTTCGTGCGCGACCGCTGCCTCGCGGGCGGCGCGCTCGTGGACGGCTGCACGCCGACCACCGAGCGGGTGAGCGTCACCGACGACGAGCAGCAGGCGACCGGGCCGCTCGGCTGGCAGCCGCGCGTCGACCTCTCGGCCGACGGCCGCTACGTCGCCTTCGACTTCCGCAGCGACAACCTGCCGTACGGATACAACACCGGCGAGCCGCAGGTGTTCGTGCGCGACCGCCTCGCCGGGACGACCGCGCAGGTGGCGTACACGCAAGCGGCGGAGGCGCCGTCGATCTCCTCCGACGGCCGCTTCGTCGCCTACCAGTACGTCGACTACGGCGGACGCGTGCCGAGCGACGTCGCCGTCGTCGATCGGACGAGCTTCGCGATCGACACGGTGAACCTGCGTCCGGACGGCAGCCTGCCGCCCGAGGAGTCGTCGTACGAGCCGAGCGTCTCCGACGACGGCCGCTTCGTGCTCTTCCGGAGCGACTCGCCGGACCTGATCGGCCCGGGCAACGACAGCAACGGCGAGCCCGATCTCTTCGTGCGCGACCGCACGTTCGCGACGACCGAGCGCGTGACCGTGTCGACGCGAGGCGCGCAGGCGACGGCTCATGGGAGCCTGTGGGGCGCGCTCTCGCCCGACGGGACGCGCGTCCTCATGGTGAGCGGCGCGCCGGATCTCCTCGACGACGGTCAGGACACCAACGGCGTCGCCGACGTCTTCGTGCGCGAGCCGGTCGCCGGCCGGCGGCTCGTGGATCTCTTTCCCGACGGCCGGCTCGACGACTCGGTGCTCGAGGTGCTCGCGGTTCCGGGCCGTGGGCGCGGCGGCGTCGATCCGATCACGACGCTCTGCCCGGCGACCGAGGTCACGAGCACCGCGGGCATGGCGGCGTTCCTCCGTCCGGAGACGGCGACGGGGACGACGCTCTGTCCCGGCGGATCGTTGAACGTCGGCGACACCGACGTCGCGGACGAGGTCGTGCACCTCTGGCCGGGCGACGGCGCTCCGCAGAACCTGGCGCGCGCCGGGACGGCGGTCGCGCTCTCGCCGACGCACGTCGCGGCGATCGTGCCCGAGCCGGGGCAGGGCGACGGCGGGGCCGACTTGAACGGCGACGCGGACGTCGCCGACGGCGTCGTCATGGTCTACTCGATCGCGTCCGGCGCGTGGACGAACGTCGGGCAGGCGGCGAGCCGGATCCGCTTCTGCGGCGCGGTGCTCGCCATGCTGACGCCCGAAGCCGGCCAGAACGCCGATCTCGACGGCGACCTCGACGCGATCGACACCGTGCTCCAGCTCTACGTGCCGGCGACCGGCACGCTGATCAATACCGGGCACCCGGCCGACGAGATCGTCTGCAACGACCGGATCGTCGCGTTCCGCACCTCCGAGATCGCGTACGGCAACCGCGATCTCCAGGGCGGCAACCAGGGCGGCAGCGAGCCGCCGTTCCCGGCGACGAGCGTGATGCACGGCTACGTGATCGGCCGGCCCGAGTGCCTCGCCGCCGCCGCGCCCGCCGATTGCCTCCGCAACAGCCTGCAGTCCGCCATTCCCTGCACCGAGCAGGCGTGCGACCCGCGCGTGCCCTACAAGGTGAAGGACTGTTCCGTGAAGTTCCTCACCAGCGAGTGCGAGCAGCGCGGCAACGTCGGCGGCCTCCGCTGCGAGCTCGACGGCTCCGACCTGAACGGCGACACGCCGCCCGACGCCGACGACATCGTGATCCAGCTCTTCGACGTCTGCACCGGTAAGGTCACCGTGGTCGGGACGTTCGACGGCAGCGATCCCTTCCAGTCCGACGCGAAGGGCGGCGACGGCGAGACGATCTACGTCGCCGCGGGGCGCTGCATCGAGGACCTCGGCATCGGCTGCGAGACGGGCGCCCAGTGCCCCACGGGCGCGTTCTGCGAGGCGCAAACGTGCCAGCGCGACCATCGGCCGTGCGTCGCCGATCTCGACTGCCCGCCGAGCGTGCCCTGCGTCACCGACGAGCGCGGCAAGATCGTGGCCGCGAGCCCCGACACCGACGACGACGGCGTGCCCGATCACCTCGACGACTGCCCGGACGCTTACAATCCCGATCAGCGCGACAGCGACGGCGACCGCGCCGGCGACGCGTGCGATCTCGATTGCCCGCAGTGCCCGCTGCCGACGGCGACGCCGACCGGCGGCGCTGGCGCGACGCCGACGCCGACCTCCACGCCGCCGCCTCCGACGATGACCGTCGGTCCGACCTCCACGATCGACGTCACCCCGACGATCGAGCCGACGCCGAACGCCCTCGATCGCTTCCATTGCTACGGCGTGCGCGCGCCCGGCGGCGCGCCGGGCAAGACGGTCACGCTCGTGGACCGCTTCGGCACGACGCAGGTCGGGGTCGCCGACCCGCGCCGCGTCTGCAACCCGGCGAACGTCGACGGCAGCGACCCGAGCGCGCCGTCACACCCGGGGCACCTGCTCGGCTATCGCGTGCGGCGGAACGGTCCGATCGTGCCGCTGCCGCGCCGGCAGGAGATCACGAACCAGTTCGGCACCATCACGGTGGATCTCGTGCGGCCGGAGCTCCTGCTCGTGCCGAGCGCGAAGAGCCTGGCGGGCCCGCCGCCGCCGCTGAACCCGGTGACCGTCGACCATTTCCAGTGCTACCGCGTGACGCGCGCCCGCACGCGCGTGAAGGGCCTTGCGGTCGCCGACCAGCTCGGCTCGCTGCACGTCGACGTGAAGCGGCCGCGCCGGCTCTGCGTGCCGGTCGACAAGAACGGCGAGACGCCGGGCGCCGAGCAGCACCCGGCCCTGCTCGCGTGCTACGACTCGCGGGTCGCGAACGACTCCCTGCCGTTCGAGGGGCCGCACGAGCTCTACGTCGCGAACCAGTTCGGGAGCGTGGCCCTCGACCGGCTGCGCCCTGCGGAGCTCTGCGTGCCGTCGACGTTGCCCTGAGGCCGCTTCCGCCGCCCGCGCCGGCCGGGCGCGGCAAGGTGCGCCCGGCGAAAGATATGCGCCGCTCGATCGTCTCCGATCGGGTGTGCCGCGCGCGCGTCGTGGGTTCGCTGGGGCAGGGAGCCCGCGGCCTGCGGACCGGGCGCCGGGGCGACTCCCGACCTGCGCTTCGGGGTCCTCTTTGTCTTCTGGCAGCGTGAGCCGGTCTACGCGCTCGGCCTCGCCGCGCTCTCGGCCTGCGTCCGCGCGGCGTTCCCGGACGTCCGGATCCACTTCCTGCCCCTCTTTCCCCACGACGAGCCGGAGGAGACGCGTCGGTTCGTTGCGGCGCTCCGGCCGCACGTGGTCGCGGCCTCGGCGATGTGGCCGACCTGGCTGCCGCTCGTGCCGCACCTCCGGGCGATGAAGGCGGCGCTCTCCGACGTGCGCGTCGTCGTCGGGGGGTATCAGGGCATCGTCGATCCCGCGGGGACGCTCACCGAACCCGCGGTCGACTTCGTCTGCGTCGGCGACGGTGAGGAGCCGCTCGTGGACTTGATCCGGCGTCTGAGGACGCCGGGTGACGCGCGTCCGGTCGCGGGGCTCTGGGAGAAGCGCGGCGCAGAGATCCTGCGCTCGCCGCCGTATCTCGTGCGCGACCTCGACGCGTTGCCGTTCCCCGACTACGGCATCTTCGAACGCGACGGTACCATCGCCTACCTCAAGCCGAACGCGGTCGAAGCGATGCGGCTCGTGTCGGTGCCGGTCTTGAGCGGGCGCGGCTGTCCCTATCGCTGCGCCTATTGCTCGAACACGACGCTGCTCGACCAGCACGGCGGCAAGGGCGGGATCCTCCGCAAACGGCGGCCGGCGCCGCTCGTGGCGGAGCTCGCGCGGCTGCGCGACCGGTACGGCGTCGACTTCTTCCAATTCTGGGACGAGGAGTTCCTCTACGACGCCGCCTATGCGCGCGACCTCCTCGGCGCGTATCGCCGCGAGGTGGGCCTGCCGTTCTCGCTTTTCGCGCGCCCGGAGACGATGACCGACGAGCTCTGCGCGCTCGCCGCCGCGAGCGGCTGCCACTCGATGTGGTTCGGGGTGGAGAGCGGCTCGGAGCCCTATCGGCGCCGGCGTCTCGATCGCCGCACGTCGAACGCACGCATCCTCGACGCCGCCGCGACCGCGCGCCGGCACGGCATCAAACGCATGATCTTCGCGATGGTCGGGTTGCCCTTCGAGACCGCCGACGACGTGCGCGCGACGGTGGAGCTCTGCCGCGCGCTCGACGCTGAGCTCACCATCGTGAGCCAGTTCCTGCCGTTCCCGGGCACGCCGCTCCACGAGCTCTGCCGGGCGCATGATCTCCTCCTGCCTCCGACCGCGGAGCAGCAGGTCTGGCCGCTCGGGACGCTCAACGTGAAGGAGCACCCCGGCGGCCTCGACCGCGCAACGATGCGCGCGCTCGCCGACGAGATCATGGGAGCGCTCGACGAGTGGAACCGCCGCGACCTCTGAGCGATCGATGCGCGTCGTCGTCGACCGACCCACCGACCACCAGCTCTGGGCGCGCGCCGAGACGATCGCCGGCTTCGTCGAGGGCGTCGTGAGCCTCGCCGGGCTCCGCGCTGCGTGCGGCGGTGTCGAGCTCCCGCTCCGGCCGTGTCTCCATCCGAGCGGTGCCGAGCGCGACGACCTCCACGGGTTCTGGACGGAGGTCGTCTTGCAACGGCATCTCGACGCGATTCGCGACGGCCTCTTGAGCCTCGAGATCTGGCACGGCACGTCGCGCGTGGCAGCCGTGCCCCTCTGGGTGATGCCGGGCGCACGCGAGCTCGCCGGCTCGCATCCGCTCGATCTCGCGGACTACCCGGTGCCGCCTACCCCGGACGCGATCGTGACGAAGGGAATCACGGCCGCGGGCGCACCGCCGCAGACGCTCGTGTTCCCAGGGCTCGGCGCCGTCGGCGGTTCGACGCTTGCCTGCTTGCTCCGCGCGAAGATGCTGCGCGAAGGATGGGCGACGACGGTCTACGACGAGGCGAACGTGCCGGCGCTCTGGCGGCGGGTGCGGGCGCGCGCGACCGCGCCGGGCTTTCGTTGGATCGACGGACACGCGTGCTACGACGCGTTGCCGGTCGTCGCCGGCGACGCCGTCCGCGTGACGCTCCTCCGCGATCCGATCCGGCGGCTGGTCAGCGTCTTCAACTACGGCATCCTCGTCCACCCCGAGCGCTTCGCCGGCGCGTCGTTCGACGATTTCGTCGCGGCGGGGGAGGCGCGGCGTTACGCTCAGGCACGCGCCCTCCTGCGCGTCGCGGGTCGCGACGGGGAGCGCGACGGCATCGGGCTGCACCACGCCGCCGCGCGCGAGCTGGCACACGCGTACGCGCTCGTTGGCATCACCGAGCGCTTCGACGAGACCGTCTTCCTGCTCGCGCGTCTCGCCGGCTACGCGAGCATTCCCATGTGGCACTCGGTGCTCGCGGCGCCGCGGACGGTGGACCCGGACCGGCTGGCGCCGGCGACGCGCCGGCGCCTCGCGCGTGATCTCGCGGTCGATCTCGAGCTCTACGCCGAGGCGCGCGCGCGTTTCCATGAGCGGGTGGTGACGGCGGGCTTCGGGGCGGCGCTCGCGGCCTATCGGGCGGCATCGGCACGGCAACGCCCGCTTCCGGCGGCGACCAAGGCGACCGAGTGCCTGCGCTGGCGGCAGGTGCTCGGCGACCACGGCCGTGGGCCGATCGGCAGCATGGTGCCGGCGCGCGCGGCGCGGGGCGACGCGTGAGCGCCGGGGGGCCGACCAAGGCAGAGGCGCTCGCCTGCGCGGCCGCGCTGCTGCCGTCCGGCACCGTGCCGCCGTTCGTGTACTGGACCGTCGCGGACTGGCGGAGCGAGCGCCGCGCCGTCGTTGCGGCCTGCCTCGCGCGGCTCGGCGGCGTGCGGCTTGCCGTCCGGAGCGCCACCCGCGACGAGGACGCCGCCGACGGCGGCCTCGCCGGGCACTTCCGGAGCGAGCTCGACGTTACGCCGACGCCGGATGCGCTCGCGCGGGCGGTCGACCGGGTGGTCGCGGCGTATCCCGACGACGGCCGGATACACCACGTGCTCGTGCAGGAGATGGTGACGGACGCGCGGCGAAGCGGTGTCGTGGCGACTCGCGATCCCGCGACCGGCGCGCCCTACGATGTCGTCGAGCTCGCTGAGGGCCCGGCGACCGACCTCGTGACGAGCGGACGCGCGGCGACGACGCGGGTCGCGGTGCTCCACGGCGCCGAGCCGCGCGCGGTCGCGGCCACCGGGTGCGCGGCGATCGTCGCCGCGGCACGCGCCGCGGCGCGCGCCGTGTTCGGCGATCGCGGCGCTGAGGTCGAACTCGCCGAGCGCACCGGCGGCGCCGTCGCGGTGCTGCAGGTGCGGCCGCTGCCGTTCCGGATTGCGGCGCGCGCCGCCCGCGACCGCCACGTGGCGCGCGGGATCGCGCATCTCGCCGCGACGGTCGAGCTTCTGGGCCGGCCGCGGGCCGGGCTCGCCGGAGCATCGACCGTGCTCGGCGTCATGCCGGACTGGAATCCGGCGGAGCTGATCGGCGTCCACCCGATGCCGCTCGCGGCCGGGATCTTCCGCGCGCTCGTCACCGACCGTACGTGGCAGCAAGCGCGCGCCGCGCTCGGCTACCAGTCGGTGCCGCGCACGCCGCTCGTGCGGATGCTCGCGGGCCGGCCGTACGTCGACGTGCGGGCGTCCTTCAACTCGTTCCTGCCGGCCGGGCTCCCGTTCGCCACGCGCGCGGCGCTCGTCGATGCCTGGCTCGCGCGCCTGCGCGCCGCACCCGAGCTGCACGATCGCGTCGAGCTCGAGATCGCGGTGACGGTCCGGGACTTCGCGGCCGGCGCGGCCCGTGGGGTGCTGCGCGCCGACGCCGCGCGCGAGTGGCGGCGCGCGCTCGCCGCGCTCACGGCGCGCGCCGTCGATCCGGGCCCGCGCGGCTCGCTCGCGACCGCGCTTCGCCACGACGCCGGCGCGTCCGTGTCGCGCGCCTCCACCCGTCCGCGCGGACTCCGCGTCTGTCTCACCGCGCTCGGCGAGTGCCGGATCACGGGCGCGCGCCCGTTCGCGGTCGTCGCACGGCACGCCTTCATGGCGGAGCGGCTCCTGCGCTCGCTCGTCGAGCGCGGCGCGCTCGCGCCGGAGCGCCTCGACGCGTTTCGCCGTTCGCTTACGACCGTCGCGGGACGCTTCGCCGCCGACTGGTCGCGCGCTGCGCGCGGCACGCTCGCGCCCGGGCGCTTCGTCGCGCGCTGGGGTCATCTCCGGCCGGGGGCGTTCGACGTGACCTCGTTGCCGTACGGGCTCCGCGGGCGCGATCTCTGGACGGCCGCGCCTGAGGCACGGCCGCCGCGCGTGGCCTTCGTCGCTCGTGCCGCCGAGCGGGCGGCGATCGACCGCCTCTTGCGCGAGGTCGGCATCGGCGGCGACGCCGCCGCGCTCCTCGCCTGGGCGGCAGCCGCGATCGTCGGCCGCGAGGAGGCGAAGCTCCGCTTCACGCGCCGGCTCTCGGCGATCCTCGAGGACCTCGCGGCGTGGGGACGAGCGTGCGGCCTCGCGCGCGAGGAGATCGCGCTGCTCTCCCTTCGCGACCTGCGTCATGCTGCCGCGGCGGCGCGCGGCGACGGTGGGTGGCTGCGGGCGCGGATCGATGCCGCGAGTGCACGCCGCGAGTGCGAGCGCACGCTTCGCCTGGGGCCGCTCGTGCGCGACGCTGCTGACCTCGTGGTCGTCGTCGAGGCAGCGGTGCTGCCGACCTTCGTCAGCGAGCGCACGGTCGTGGCCGCGCCGGTGGCGCTCGACGGACGCGGGCTCGATCGCCATGGTCTGCGCGGACGGCTCGTCTGCGCCGAGCGCGCCGATCCCGGATTCGACTGGATCTTCGGCTGCGGCATCGTTGGGCTGGTCACCCGCTTCGGAGGCGGCAACTCACACATGGCGGTGCGCTGCCGCGAGCTCGACGTGCCGGCGGCGCTCGGCGTCGGGGCGCCGGTCTTCGAGCGCGTGATCGCGGCCGCGACCGTGGAGCTGCGCTGCAGCGAAGGCGTGCTCCGGGTCGTCGGCGCACCGGCCGAGGACGCTCCGGCCCCGGTGACGTGGTGCGAGCTCTGATCCTCGCCGCCGGCCGCGGCGAGCGGCTGCGGCCGTTGACCGACGATCGGCCGAAATGCCTGGTGCGTCTCGCCGGGAAGCCGCTCCTCGCATGGCAGACGGCGGCGCTTCGCGCCGCCGGCGTCGAGCGCGTGGCCGTCGTCGGCGGATGGCGTGCCGATCGCCTCCGGCGGCGCGGGCTCGTGCGCTTCGTGAACTGCGCGTGGCGGCGGACGGCGATGGTCGCCTCGCTCCTCGCGGCGCGCCGCTGGCTCGCGGCCGGGCCGTGCATCGTCGTCTACGGCGACGTCGTCTGCCACCCGATGGTGCTCCGTGCGCTCGCCGGCGCAACGGCGGACGTCGCGATTACGTACGATACGGCATGGCGAGCGCTCTGGCGCGCCCGCTTCGCGCGTCCCGAGGACGACGCCGAGTCGCTGCGCGTCGTCGCCGGCCGCGTGCGGGCGATCGGAGCGCGGATCGGCGACGTCGCCGAGTGCGACGGGCAGTTCATGGGGTTGCTCCGGCTGACGCCGCGCGGGCTCGGGCGCATCGCGGCGTTGGTCGCCCGTCTCGGCGCGGAGCGGGCGGATCGGCTCGAGACGACTGCGCTACTCGCGTCGCTCGTCGCGCGCGGCGTGGCGGTCGAGGCGATCCCCGTGCGCGGCCGGTGGTGCGAGGTGGACCGTGTCACCGACCTCGGCCTCTACGAGCGCCGGATTGCGACCGGGCGGGCGTGGCGTCACGACTGGCGGCCGGCGCCGTCGCGCCGCTCGGGTCGCGCGGGGCGCCCGGCGTGACCCGGATCGGCGCGCGGAGCGGGCGGCGGGACGCCCCCGGCACGACGACGGTGCGCGGCCGGCGCGCGGCGCATGGTTGGCGTGCTGCGCCCCCCCGCGGCGGGCGGATCGTCTGGATCACCGGGCTCGCCGGGAGCGGCAAGACGATGGTCGCGACCGCCGTCGTCCGCGGCCTCGGCCGCGCGCGCATCGCAGCCGTGCTCCTCGACGGCGACGCGCTCCGCCGCTCGATTGCGACCGACCTCGGCTACGACCTTGCCGACCGGCGGCGCGCGGCGGAACGGTACGCGCGCCTCGCGCGGCTCCTCGCCGCACAAGGCCTCACGGTCGTCGTCGCGACGATCTCCATGTTCGAGAGCGTCCGTCGCGCCAACCGGCGGCGTGCGCCGCACTACTTCGAGGTCTACCTGCGGCTCGCGGCGGGATGCGCGCCGCGCGTCCGGGGCCGCGGCGGCGCGACGCCGGTCGTGGGCCGCGAGCTGCCATTCGAGGCGCCGGTCCGTCCCGACCTCGTCGTCGACGGGCCCCTCACGCGCGCCCGCGCTGCGTCCGTCGGGGCGTGTATCGTTCGGAGCCTCGTGCATGGCACTTGAGTGGGACTACGCGAGCGTTGCCGCCGACTACGATGCGCGGCCGCCGTACGTCGCCGCGGCGCTCGCGGCCTGCTTCGACGACCTGCCGTTCGGATCGCACGCCTGTGACGTCGGTGCGGGGACCGGTCGTCTCGCGGCGGCGCTCGCCGCGCGCGGTTTCGCCGTCGCCGCCGTCGAGCCGAGCCCGGCGATGCGGGCGCGCGGCGTCGCGAACACCGCGGGGCTGTCGCGGGTCGCGTGGCTCGCCGGACGCGCCGAAGCGCTGCCGCTCCCGTCGGCCTGCCGCTCGCTCGTGACCTTCGGCGCGTCGTTCAACGTGGTGGAGCCGGACGCGGCGCTCGCCGAGGCCGCGCGCGTGCTCGTCCCGGGCGGGCGCCTGGCCTGCCTCTGGAACCACCGCGTCCTCGACGATCCCGTGCAGCGCCGCATCGAGGAGCGCATCCGTGGGCTTGTTCCCGGGTATCGCTACGGTTCTCGGCGCGATCCTCAGGACGACGTGCTGCGGGCGAGTGGTCGCTTCGCGCGCGTACGCGCACTCGAGGCAGCGTGCGTCCATCGCGTGCCCGTCGCCGTATGGATGACGGCGTGGCGCTCGCATCTCACGCTCCGTCGTCAGGCCGGCGCGCACTTCGACGCGGTCCTCGAGGCGATCGCCGCCGTCGTCGCTGCGGAGGTGGAGGACGAGATCGCGGTGCCCTACGTTACCCGCTGCTGGCTCGCGGAGCGGCGGTGAGAAATGCGGGCTAGCGCCCGCGGCGAACGTGCGCGAGCGCGCAGCCGAGTAGGGCGACGAGCGCGCAGGCGACCCCGAACGCATCGCCCGCTCGGGCGTAGAGCGAGGGCGCGGTCGTCGGGACGATCGTCGCCCGCAGCGTCGCGCGCGCGCGCGCGTCGGTGTGCGCGACGACGCGGCCCCAGGGATCGACGACGCCCGACGGTCCCGAGTCCGACACCCGGACGAGGAAGCGCCGTTGCTCGACCGCCCGCATCGCGGCGATGTCGAACTGCTGCCACGCGAAGCCGGCGTTCGGCACCCAGCTGTCGTTCGACGGGCTCGCGAGGTAGGTCGCGCCGGCGGCGACGCGGGCGGCGGCGACGTGCGGCAGGAAGGCCTCGTTGCAGACGAGCAGCCCGGCGGCGCCGGCGCGCGTCGGGAGCGGCGGCGTCGGCGCGCCCGGCGTGAACTCGCGGACGCGGCCGAAGTGCCGGCGCGCGAAGTCGAAGCGCAGCGGGAGGTACTCCATGAACGGCAGGAGCCACTCCTTGTCGTAGCGCGCATCGAGCGCGCCGTCGGGCCCGATTCTGTAGACGCTGTTGGCGTAGGGCGGTCCACCCGCCGGCGTGCCGGCGCGCGGCGCGCCGAAGACGAGCTCCACGTCGCGGCCGGCGAGCAGCGCGACGAGCGCGCGGCGGTGCGTGTCCTCGTGCTCGATGAAGGACGTGAGGGCGGCTTCGGGCCAGAACACGATCGCCGGCGCGTCGGCGGCGAGAAGCTCGCGCGTGAGGTGCTGGTAGGCCTCGAGCGTGCGCGCCGGGCCCTCGGCGCTCCAGCGGACGGCGGCGCCGAGGTTGCCCTGGACGATCGCGATCGGCGTCGACGCGGCGTCGGGCGGCACGCTCCCCACCGCGAGGGCGCCCCAGGCGACGGCGCCCGCGACGACCGCGCCCGCGGCGAGCGCGCCGCGCCGGGAGCGCCGCTCGCCGCGCTCCGCGACGAGCTCGGCGAGCGCGGCGTTCGCGGTCGCGACGAGGAACGACACGCCGTACACGCCGGCGACGGCGGCGATCTGCACGACCGGCAGCAGACCCGCCTGCGAATAGCCGAGCGTCGCCCACGGCGAGTTGCCGACGTAGCCGAGCGCGCCGTTCAAGAGCCGTCCGCGCGCGAGCTCGGCCGCGGCCCATGCGGCGCCGGCGAGGAGCGGGGTCGCGGCGCCGAGGCGCGCGAGCGGGCCGTACGCGAGGGCGAACGCGGCGTAGTAGGGCGTCGCCATGCCGACCGTCACGACGAGGAAGATCGCGACGCCGACGAGGAGCGGCTGATCGAAGTAGCTCGCGACCGCCGGCGCCATCCACGTCCCGACGCTCCAGCCCGAGACCAGCGTCCAGAGCGCGCCAAGCCCGAGCCGGCGCCGCCAGGAGGCGTGCCGGAGCGCCGCGAGGAAGGGCACGAGCGCGATCCACGCGAGCGCGCGCAGGCGGAGCGGCGGGAACGCCAGCGCGTAGAGCACTCCCGAGACGACCGTCGCGGCGAGCGACGGCGCGAGCCGCGTCACTCGCGCTCCAGCCGCGCGAGGTCGTTCCGGAGGCCGAGGGCCTCGAACGTCGCGCGCGCCCGCTCGCGGCAGCCGCCGGCGTCGAGATCGCGGAAGCGGGCGCCCCCGCCCGCGAGCAGGCGCGCGACGTCGGCCCAGGCGCGCGCGGTCTCGGGCCGGGCGCCGAGCGCCTCGCCGCACGCGATCGCGCGCTCGAAGGCGCGGAGCGCCCGCCGCCGACGGCCGAAGAGCGCCTGCGCGCGCGCCGCGAGCCGCAGCAGCTCGGTGCGACGGAACCCGACGCGGGCCGCGCTCCGGAGCGCGGGGCCCGTGTCCTTGCGGGCGCGGCGGCGCCAGCGGGCCGCGCCCTGGCGGTCGCCGGCGCGCGCCGCCGCCTCGAGGCGCGCGAGGTCCAGGAGCAGCCGCGAGCGGTGGTAGGCGCTGCCGTGGAAGGGCGGCACGGGCGAGAGGCGGGTCACGATCTCGGCGGCGTGGCCGATCGTCGCCTCGGCGACGTCGAGCTCGCCGAGCGCGGTTTCCGCCTTGGCGCGCGCGCCGAGCGCCAGGATGTGCAGCAGGTCCTCGGGGTTCTCGTCGTAGTACGCGTTCGCGGCCTCGACGCCCTTCGTCCAGTCCGACTCCTCGAGCGGCAGCAGCGAGTGCAGGTAGTAGAAGTTCGTCTTCGCGAGGTCGTACTGGAAGAGGTCCCAGATGCGGTCGATCTCGGCGATGCAGGCGTGGGCGCCGGCGAGGTCGCCCTGCTGGATGCGCTTCTCGCCGAGGAGGCCGAGGTAGGTCGTCGGGCCCCAGAGCTGGCCGTTGCGCACGCTCTCCGCGATGCGCTCCGGATCGATCTCGTGCTCCGGCGACCAGTCCCCCTGCAGCGCGCGGAACGCGACGTGCATGGCGCGCTCGTAGATCCATTCGTCGACGTCCTCGGGCGGCACGAGCGCGTGGGCGCGCTCGGAGAGGCGGCGCGCGACGTCGAAGGAGATGCCGCCGAACGCGAAGAGCGCGGCGGCGCCGGCGTAGAACTTTCCCGCTCCCGGCACCGTTCGCGGATCGATGCGCTGGAAGAAGGCGAGGGTGTCCATGCTGTCGAAGAGGTGGCGGGTCGGCTGCGTCGTGACGGTGGCCTCGGCGCGCGCGTAGCGGAGGTCCATGATCTCGCGCTGGCGCGCCGTCGCCGGCGGGAGGCGGCCGCCGAAGCTCGGCCCGTAGAGGCGCGCCAGCACCGCGACGAGGTTGCGCGCGAAGTCGATCCCGAGCCGCCACGAGCCTTCGGCGACCCGGTCCCCGAGGAGGCGAAGCGCCACGTTGAAGTGCTCGATCGCCTCGAGGAAGCGGCCCCGGTAGTAGAGCGCCTCGGCGATGTTCCGCTCGAGGAGCGCGCGCTTGACGGGGTCGCCGCCGTCGCGATGGATCTCGAGGTAGAGCTTGGACGCCTCCTCGAAGAAGTGCAGCGCCTCGCTCGGCGCTGCGGCGCGCGCCGCCGCGGCGCCGGCGCGGAAGAGGTGCTCCTCGGCGCGCTCGGGCGCGCCCCCCTTGCCGTAGTGGTACGCGAGCATCCCGGAGTATCCGGGCACGTCCTCCGGGAAGACCCGTTCGAGCGTCTCGGCGACCTTGCGGTGCACCACCTCGCGGCGCGCCAGCAGCAGGCTCTCGTAGGTCACCTCCTGGATCAGCGGGTGCTTGAAGTCGTACTCGGCGTCCCGCAGCGACTCCGACCGCACCAGGAACTCGGCGGCGAGGAGCGCGTCGATGTCGTCGGCGATCGTCGCCACGTTCTCGACGACGCCGCTCAGTACTTCGGTGTGGAAGCTCGCGCCGATGACGGCCGCGGTCTGGAGGAGCTGGCGCTTGGCCGCGTCGAGCGAGTCGACGCGCGCCATCACGACCTCGTGGATGGTGTCGGGGATGGTGACCGAGGCGATCTTGACGGTGGCGCGGAAGCGGCCGTCGACGTGCTCGACGGCGCCCTCGTCGACGAGGCTCCGCACCACCTCCTCGATGAAGAAGGGATTGCCGTGGGCCTTCTCTTCGATGCGCTGGCGGACGTCGCGCGGCAGGTCGCCCTGGCGGAAGAGGTGGTTCAGCATGCTGCGCGCCGCCGAGGCGTCGAGCGGCGCGAGCTCGAGCTCGAAGGTGCGGTCGGCGTGCTCGGCGCGCGCCCGGGCGCGGATGCGCTCGGACGTGCTCGGGTAGCCGGGACGGCAGAGGCCGAGGAAGAGGATCGGCGCTTCGTCGCAGAGCCGTAGCACCGACTCGAGGAGCTCGATCGAGGAGAGATCGGCCCAGTGCAGGTCGTCCATGACGGCGACGAGGGGCCGGTCGCGGCTCGCGGCGCGCAGGAGCTGCGTCACGCTCCGGAGGGTCAGCTTCTCCATCGCGTCGCCGTGGAGGTCGGCGATCCGCGTGCGGCGCGCCTCGTCGAGCGGCAGGGCGAGGAGCGCGGCGAGGAATGGCAGCGCCTCCTCCGCGTCGTCCGGCATCACGCCCGCGACGAGCGCCTCGAGCTTCGCGAGCGCGCTCGCGTCGCCGTCGCTTTCTTCGATCCCGACGAGCGAGCGGCAGAGGTCGACGATCGCGTGGTAGGCGAGGTGGCGGCCGGTCGCGACCGAGCGCCCCTCGCACCAGGTGACGCCCTCGGCCTCGGGGCTGGTCGCGACCTCGCGGAGCAGGCGCGACTTCCCGAGCCCGGCGACCGCGACGATCGTGCCGATGCCGCCGTGGCCGGTGGCGAGACGCGCCACCGCGTCGCGCAACGTCTCGAGCTCGCGCTCGCGGCCGACGAGCGGCGAGAACACGCGCCGCTCGGCGCCGATCCGCGCGCGGTGCAGCCGCTCCTGGTCCGACACGAGCTCGAAGACGCGCAGCGGGGCCCCGCCGCCCTTGCGCGCCGCGGGCGGCAGCTCGTGGTACGCGAAGACGTCGCGCGTCGCCTTCCACATCTCGGCGCCGACGAAGACGCGGCCCGCCGGCGCGAGGTCCTTCAGCTCGTCGGCGATGTTCACGGGATCACCCATGACGGCGAACTCGCGGATCAGCGCACCCGCGACGTCGCCGCCGATGCCGAGCCCGGTGTTGATGCCGATATGGACGTCGAGGTGGGCGTGGCTCCCGAGATTCGGGTCGAGCGCCAGCCGCTCGTTGTAGGCGCGCACCTGGCGGCGCATCTCGATCGCGGCGTTCACGGCCGCGCGCGGCGCGTCCTCGAGCGCCTCGGGGAACCCGAAGAGCGCCATCACGCAGTCGCCGATCAGCTTCTCGACGGTCCCGCCGTGCTTGCGCGCGACCTCGTCGAGGACCTGCAGGCAGCCGACCACGATCGGGAACGCCCGCACGGTGCCGGCGCGCTCGGTGAGGCTCGTGAAGCCGGTGATGTCGGCGAAGAGGACGGTCGCGCGGCGCCGCTCGGTGTCGCCCGGCCGGCGGCTGCCGGCCGTGGCGCGCTCGCGCTCGGCGCGCAGCGCCGGCTCGAAGTAGACGGCGCGGATGAGCCGGCCGGGGTGTCCCTCGCCGTGCGCCAGCACGAGGGCGCGCGAGTCCTCGGAGAGCCGCGCGTCGCCGACCGCGTCGATCAGGCGGACGCTCTCCGCGCGCGAGAGCGGACCGAGGCGGATCTCGTCGACGACCGCCGGTCCGAGGCCGCTCAGCATCGCCGCGACCATCTCGTCGGTCTCCGGACGGGCCGCGACCAGGAACAACACGGGACGCCCCGCGAGACGGTTCGCGATCCGCGGCAGCAGCGAGAGCGACGCGGGGTCGGCGCGGTGCACCTCGTCGAGCAGGACCGCGACCGGCCGGGTGCGACTCCGGCGCTCGAGCGCGATCGCGACGTCGGCCGCGAGCGCGTCGACGGTGCGGGGGGCGCCGGCGAGCGCCTCCTCGCCGGCCAACGCCGCGAGCAGCGAGGCGAGCAGGCGGGCCTCGCCGTGATCGGCGCCGCCGCTGCCTGCCGCGCGGACGCGGTCGACGCGCGCCGCCTGCGGCAGCGTCTGCGCCTCGAGCAGCAGGCGCGACGTGCCGATGCCGTGCTCGCCGATCACGAGCACGGTGCCGCCCGTGCCACCCGCGAGGCGCTCGAGGTGCGCGCCGAGCCGCGCCAGCTCGTCGGTGCGGCCGACGAGCGGCGCGTGCGAGCCCGTCGTCGCGCGGGTGCGCGCGCGCGCGCCGACGAGCTCGAAGATCGGCACCTCGGCCTGCTTGCCCTTGAGCGCGAACGTGCCGAGCGGCCGGTACTCGAAGGCGTCGCGGCTCTCGGCCTCGGTCTCGGGGCCGACGTAGACGTGGCCGTACGGCGCCTTCGCCTTCAAGCGCGCCGCGACGTTCACCGCGTCGCCGAGGATGTTGAACTCGCGGGCGACCCGGCCGCGCACGTCGCCGGCGACGAGCTCGCCGGTGTTGATGCCGATCACGAGGCGGAGCGGGACGTCGAGGCTCGTGTTGTAGGCGCGGAGCTCGTCGCGCATCTCGACGGCGGCGGCCGCCGCGGCCGCCGCCGCGTTCGGGATCGGCGCCGGATAGCCGAACATCGCGAGCAGGCAGTCGGACAGGAACTTGTCGACCGCGCCGCCGTGGCGGCGCGCGATCTCGTCGATGATGCGGACCGCGCCGGTGACCGCGAAGTAGGCCCGCTCCGCGCCCATCGTCTCGGCGATGTCGGTGAAGCCGACGACGTCGACGAAGAGCACCGTCGCGCGCGCGAGGCGCGCCGGGGGACGCTCGGTGCTGCCAGCGGGCGGGGCGCCGACGGGAGCGCGGGATGAGGGCTCGTCTGGCACGTAGGCGTTCCGGCGCTAGGAGTCTGCGCCACGGATCGGTTTCGAGCGAGAACCGTGAGCCGCCGCGAGCGCAAGGAGCGCGACCCGACCGCGTATCTGTGCGATACGCCGAGGGTCGCGCGACGCCGTCGATCGCGGA